>PMUF01000543.1 GCA_003167015.1 Chitinophagaceae bacterium
ATATGCTCAAATGAAAGATGTGCCGTTTGAGGGTAAGCAATGGTGGAAAGCAGCAGCAGCAAAAGACCCCATAAGTTGCGGTAGAACGCCATAGTAGTAGATAAGATGCCGGTTCCCACGAGAACGCCCCACAAGGCTTATTTATTACTTCATTTTAACATTTATTGCTTATACGCAACCTAAGTGTTTTCCTTAGGTTGCGTCATACTAATACTGAAACCCTAGTTTTAGCAGCACCATCCCGCCATCTGTCCCCTCCGCATAGCAGGCCGATAACACCATCCGCCTCAGCGGACTGATCCATATCCCGCCCCCATAGCCGTCATGCCACTCCTCGCTGGACTGCCCCTGCTGCCAGACCCTGCCGATATCATTGAAGAACTGGAGCCCCAGCGAACCCGGGAAAAGATAGGTCTGGAACTCCGCCAGTTTCACCCGCACGTCGAAATTGTGAAAAAATTCCTCATCACCCGTAAAACGATATTTCCGGTATCCCCGCAGATCTTCCAGCGCCCCCAGCGTCTGCGCCTCATAAAACTCATATTGGCCGAACGTCCTGCCCCATCCTACCCTCGTGGCCAGTACCAGGTCCGCTTTCGTGCTGAAGCTGGTGTATAAAGCCAGCGACGAATTCAGTTTCGAATACGGATGGCTCGCATCGTTAAGGCCGCCATAGCTGCCAAATTGGTTTTGCCAGAAAATCCCCCGGGAAGGCATGATCTTGTCATTCCGGTTGTCGATCACCGCCGTTATCCGCCCGCCGGCATACAACCTGTCCCGGTACAATTCAGACCGGTTCAACCCATTCACGCCGGTCTGATCGATATAACGGCCTTGATTATCCGTGCTGTCCATCGTAAAATACTCCAACGCCGGGCCCGCAGCCACAGACAATATACCCAGCCGTCTCCGCAGTTGCATGTCAGCCTCATAGCTGTTATATCGCGCCCGGTAATATCGTACCCCATCCCTGGTATCCTTTTCATAGACACTCTCATTTCCAAAGCCGAAGAAATTGACAGTGTTTTCCGGCGCACGGATATCCACATGGACCAACAGATCGGCCGGCCCGACGGCATGAATAGACTCAAAAGAATACTTGAAAGCATAAGCCTTCGTCGCCAGCGAATGATCCAGCGATAAAATATGCAGTTGCTTGTAAGGCTCCTTATGGAATCCTTGTACGGTATAGTGGAACTGCAACCCCAGGAATACCCCGTCGTCGGGGTTATAGGCCACATCCAGCAACGGCGCCAGCACATTGTACTTAAAGCCCAGCCGGTTCACCGCATTCACCGCCGGATCACCCGACAGAAATACCCGCCGCGCACCCGCTCCCGCAAAAGCCGTCTCCACCGAATCCCTTCGAACCCCCTTCCCCGTGTCGCCTACCGCTCCCTCCGCAGCCCCCTGCGTCCCCGCTCCCTCCGCCCCGCGAACCTCCCCCTTCTCCCTCAAATCATAGATCCGCGTCTTCCCCGCCGGCACCTTCGCCTCCGTGAAGAATAGATCCTTTCCCGGCCCCCCGATCAGCCGCACGACAATACCCCCACCTCCTGCGCCATGTGTATGAAACACATCGTCACCCCCACGCCCATACAACCTGATCTCCCTCGTCTCACCCGCCAGAAAGACCCGTTTATACAACACCTTGTTGTGTTCCCCATCCTTGTTGATCTTATAGACCGTCACCGTCACCGAATCCTTCCCCTGCCGCTCGATATCGAACCACTCTCTTTTATCACTGCCGTAAATGCTCACCACCTCGGCCAGAAATCGATAGTAGGTCATCATCTCCTCCACATAGTACTGCCGCCTCGCCTTCAATTTGGCCACGATCGAAGCCAACGCATAAGGATGCACCGGCGCAGGCTGCAGGCTCAACGCATAGTCGATCAGCGAATCCGTCATTTTAGCCAGCACTGCCTCCGACAACTCCCTCCAGTCCTTTTCCGTCAGCTCGTTCAGGTAATTGTGATCAAAATTCCGCGCATTATAGTTGTAGGTCCTGATATTTCTCGCCTTCGGCCGAAACCCCTGAAGCTGTGGTGACACCCAGTCGGACCCTGCAAATCGCGGGATCAGCCCCTGGTTGATGAAAAAAGGTTGATCCCGGTCACGGGGCACCGGCGAGAACGTCTCACCCTTCCCGTTATCATCGGCCTCCCAACGCCACTGGTCCTCATGCCTGTCGAAGTCCATAACGAACATATCCAGCAATCGCGCCTGTAAAGTCTTTCGCTGATCGATCGTATTGTCATTGTCTTCCTGTAACTTCCGCTCCATATCGGGCGTACTATAGGTTTTCTTCCCGTTGCCAGGCTCCCGCTCCTCGAGAAAACAAAACACATTGGCGAAATCACTCCTGAATTTCCCCAGCCGCGGATCATCAGGGACAAATACCAATTGCGGGCTGGCATGTGGCACCTTCAACGCACTCGCCAACGGCGGAATAGACAACGCCGCATAGGGATAACTGGCAGAAACGCCGTCTGTGACCAGGTCCTTCACAAAGGCAGCCCCTACCAAAGCCTGAGGCAGCGCCGCATCCGTAATATATTTTTCGACCCCCCGCAGGACATATTGCGTACCCGCCGCATTTTCCA
>PMUF01000648.1 GCA_003167015.1 Chitinophagaceae bacterium
CCTTGATGTCTTCGAGATTGATACCGCCGAAGGTCGGTTCCAGCGCCTTGACGATCTGCACGAACTTCTCAGGGTCCTTTTCATTGATCTCGATATCGAAAACGTCAATGTCGGCAAAGATCTTGAACAATACCCCCTTTCCTTCCATGACCGGCTTGGAGGCCTCCGGTCCGATATCCCCCAGCCCCAATACCGCCGTTCCATTGGTGATCACCGCTACCAGGTTTCCCTTAGCGGTATATTTATAGACATCCTCGACATTCTTGTGAATTTCCTTGCAGGGTTCCGCCACGCCGGGAGAATAAGCCAGGGAGAGATCCCTCTGCGTCTTCGCTTCCTTGGTCGGCACGACCTCGATCTTGCCAGGTCGTCCTTTAGAATGATATTCAAGCGCCTGCTCCTTGCGAAGCTGTTTTTTTTGCATAGCCGGTGCAAAATACGAAAATGCTGTCAAACACCCTTTTACCCGCCTTGAGCCGCCCCGGGTAGTCTCGCCCTGGCGCCGCCCCGGTAACCCGCTTGGAGCCGCCCCCGGCAGCCCCCTTTATCCCGAATTGCCTCTTTTTGGACCCTATTTAGTCCCATAACTGCAGTGTGGATGCGCAGCGGTGGCGTAGGTTCGCTACCCTCTGTACCCTGGCCCGTCAACGATTAAACCTTGCACGTATGCCCTTCCAACACCTGTCGCACGCCTGGTTCCTGCCTGCCGCGGCCATCCTATACCTATCCGGCTGCAGGCCCGAGCATCTCTCCTCTGCCGCCACCCCCCTCCAGCCTTCCGTCCCGCCGGTCAGCGGAACTCAGTATTACAGCCTGCAAAATGCCAAATTCCTGGGCCAGGATGCAGCTGGCGTCGTGACCTACCGGTTGATCGATTCGGTCAGCTATACTATCATCGCCCGCACGCTCGCAGGACAACGACAAATACAAAGCCTTAGAGATTCCAGTTACCCGATCACCGTCGACGACCAGACGATCCAATCAGATCTCCAATGGGTACAGGATAGTTCCTGGTCCAGTAAAAGAGAATATCAGTTGTATATTTTCCTCGATCGTCGGACAGGACAAATTTCCTCCCTCCGCGGTGAACCCGGCGATAACAAGAACTCCTACCTGGAAATACAATCCTGCCCGGGAAAAGGAGTCGTCTATACGGTTTGTCATCACCATCCGCAAGTAGGCCGCATCCTGCTCGCTCAGGTCCACGGTCACCCGGCTTCCCTTATAAAAGGTGAACAGACCCTGCAACGAATGTCGCTCAAAGATTCTATCACGGCCATTTGCCTGCAGGCACCCATCTATGCCATCGATGCGATGGGCGGCCCCACAGATGGGTTCATTCACCGCTCCAATCCAAATCCGGGCCCCGCCATTCCCGGCCAGAACCTATGCATAGGAAAAATTGGGGATGCTGCCGGCCATTTCAATATCGGCCTCGACGCCCTATCGATCTGGGGTATCACGAAACTGCCCGACTTCCGGCAAATCTATGCCATAGACGAAAATATGCGCCAGGAAAGCGCCCTGCGTTCCACAGTCTCCTTTCATTGATCCCTATTTGGGACTAAAAGACTCCTGGGTTTACTCTTATTTACACCCTAATGGTTTCTTCCGCTGCGAATGCACTGCATTGCGGCATCGTAGTTTACGCTTACTCCCGTGCCTGAATCCACTTATCCATTCTTACGTTGTTTGACGTCACTCCCCCGATACCCCGCACCCCCCCCGATACCCCGCACCCGCCCCGATTGAATGTATACCTTAAACCTAACACTATGTCCATTAGACTAGTGCAAATCCTTGTTGGATTTTGTATATCGTTTACTATTATTTTATTGATGCAGTCTTGCAAACTTTCCCATTTCTGTTGTCGCTCAACTCCGGTATCTTCTGCTCCGAATATCGAAGACCCGGATTCGATTTTTGCAAATTATGACAGCATTGTTCATCAGAGGATCAAAGGAATCAGAAGGATTCTCGCCCGGCAGGATACCATGCCTGCTGATTATGGCATTACCATAGAATCTCTGAAAAGAACGAAAGACGGTCTTGTAGAAATTGCCCGGGGCCTGGAACAAATGAAACATTCAGAAGTGATCTACTATTTTTATTATGATAGTAATAAAGTTGAAGGTCATGGAGTGACAGAGATTAATCCAATAACCAATGAGGTAGAAATGTCTTTCAGGACGAAATACAAGAATGAAGAAGTGATAGGCCATGAAATACAACATGCCATCGAATATGAAAGAGGGCAAATATCAATGAAAAGAGATACATCCAAAGGTTTTGGTACCCTATATGACATCTCTGACGAGACCCAGGCTTATTGGTTTGCAAGACTCGCCTGGTACAATATAACGGCGAATGATCACTTCAACGACTCGACGGTTAAGGCTGATAACCCATCGATGTATGATTCCGTTCCCTACGAACGCCAGGACCTTGGTTCTCCGATAGGCAAACAGCTAAAAAGGAATACAGAAAAGGAAGGAGCCGAAGGGGTGCCGAATTCTGAATTTTATAAAGGCTGGCAAAAAGATTATAATAAAGGCAGGCGCCTCCGGTCTCATACCTCAAACCGTACATGACTCCCCAGCCACGCCATCATCCCCGCCCCAATCTCGATCGCGGATTCATCGATATTGAAGGTCGGCGTATGCACGCCCGACGTAATACCTTTTTCTACGTTCATCACCCCCAACCGGTAAAAGCACCCCGGGATCTGCCGGGTATAATACCCGAAATCCTCCGCACCCATTCTTACCTCCGTCTCCAGCACATTGTCCGCCCCCATGAAATCCCTGGCTTCCGCCCGCGCCACCTTGTCCAGCGCCTCATTATTATGGACCATCGGATAGCCGACATCGATGTGAAGGTCGATCTCCGCCCCCATGGCATGCACCAGCTCCGTCGCCTGCTTACGGATCAGCTCATGCGCCCGGAATCGCCACTCCTCGTCCATGGCCCGGAAAGTTCCCATCAGCTTCACTTCACTCGGAATGACATTGGTCGTAAATCCTCCCTGTACCGAAGTGATGGATAATACCGAAGGCGACAAAGGATTTCGGTTGCGGCTGATGATCTGCTGCAACGCTACCACCAGGTGACTGGCTACCAGGATCGTGTCGACCGTTAGATGGGGGGCCGCCGCATGCCCGCCTTTCCCCTTGATCGTAATATAAATTTCATCCGCACTCGCCATCACCATACCCCCGCGAAAGCTCAGCTTGCCCACTTCCAACCCCGGATGCACATGCAATCCGAAGATAGCCTCCGGTTGAGGATCTTTTAATACGCCCTCCCTGATCATCAGGCTCGCCCCGCCCGGGTTCTTTTCTT
This sequence comes from Chitinophagaceae bacterium, assembly GCA_003167015.1. GTDB lineage: Bacteria > Bacteroidota > Bacteroidia > Chitinophagales > Chitinophagaceae > Puia. Next base: position 3,343 of record PMUF01000648.1, read on the forward strand.
CCCCCGGCTGGAAGATCAGCTTCACCGTACCCTCCCACAGGTCTTTCGTCTCCTGCAATATGCGCGAGGCACCCAGCAGGATGGTCGTATGCACATCATGCCCGCAGGCATGCATCACCCCTTCATTGGTCGATTTATAAGGAATGTTATTCTCCTCCCTGATCGGTAGGGCATCCATATCCGCCCGCAGCGCGATGACCCTGCTTTCGGGGTTCTTTCCCTCAATCATTCCCACCACGCCCGTCTCCGCCAGCACATGATGAGGGATGCCCGTCTCCGCTAATTTCTGTTGTACAAAGGCAGAGGTCTTATATTCCTGGTAACTGAGCTCCGGATGCGCATGCAGATGATGCCTGATCGATATTAGGTCCTCTGCGTATTCTTTGGCGAGTTGTTGGATCTTTTTTTTCAACATGGATATTGCTTCAAAAATGAATGCCTAAGGATTGGTCGTATCCGCTTTAGGCAGATCGGTGAGCTTCAGCTCGATGACGTCAGGAATGACATAGATGCCCGAAGGAAAGATCCTCGAAATTTGCTTGACCGCGTCTTCTGCCTCCTCCTGCGTTTTGAAATTGCCAACCCGCAGCTTGTAGTTGGGCGACGAATACAGCAGATAAGCCTTCCAATCCGGGAATTCCTGCAGCATCGTCGCCTTTGCCGCAAAGACCTTACTGCGGTCGGGCGAATTGATCACCTGTATCCGCCAGCCCTGGACGTAGCGACGGCTGTCCCGCGTCGTCGCTTCATTGATCTCGATCTGCTTGCGGACCAACTGATCGATCCGGGGATCTTTCAGGATGGTGACAGTGCTGCTGTCTGCCGGATGAGGGATCATCGGTCCCGTGGAATCCGACGTCTGGGCGACGGCCATCCGGGCCGTCAACAATAAAATAATCAACAATAATTTATACATGATCGTCTTTTAATAATAATCGGCTCTCCCGCTTACTTCATCAGTCTTCCGGCTCGCCTGCTCCTCTTTCACGATGGCCACGCTGGCACTGCAGCCCAGCCGGTCCGCGCCTGCCGCAATCAGCTGTCTCGCAAAGGCCGCATTCCGGATGCCCCCCGAAGCCTTGATCCGGATTGCTGCGGGCAGATGCTGTCGCATCAGCTGCACAGCCTCCACAGAAGCCCCTTTTTCCGCATAGCCGGTGGACGTCTTCAGAAAATCGACCCCCACCCGGCTGTAGACCTTGCAACACTGGATGATCTCTTCGTTGCTCAGTATCCCGCTTTCGATGATCACCTTGACAATCTTTCCCCCGGCATGCGCCCGCGCTGTCAACACAGTCATCTCCTCTTCCAGCTCCTGCCAGCGCCCTCCCTTCAATAAAACAAGATTGATCACGATATCCAGCTCGTCCACCCCGTCGGCAATCACCTGCCCGATTTCCGCCAATTTCGCCGCCACCGCCGAATACCCAAAAGGAAAGCCGATCACTGTCGCCGTCCGAACCCCAAACGCCTGGGCCACGGCCACAAAAGGCGGCGGCACGCAAACTGCGGCAAATCCATACTCGAGCGCCTCATTACATATTTTTTCTATATCAAAAAGTGTAGTGGTAGGCTTCAAAATGGTGTGATCTATATAGGAGGCCAGCATAATCACCGACTTTTATCTTTCTAATTTACCGTTAATAAATATTCAGACCCTAAAATTAGGCCATTTAACTAAATTAGAACGATTTTTCAACTCGACTAAAAACTAACGCACATGAGAAACTCTCGACATCTTGCGAGGGGCAGGACACTCCCTCTTTTACTTTTTTTACTATCCCTTTCGCTTATCGCTGCAGCACAAACTACTTTTCCCGTTAACGGCGTGGCGGACCCCCGGCAGCATTGCTATGCCTTTACACATGCTACCATCGTGAAGGATGGCCAGTCCACGCTGACCAATGCTACCCTGGTGATCCGGGACGGACTGATCGTAGGCGCCGGCGCCGGGCTGGCGGTACCCGCAGATGCCGTGGTCATCGATTGCAGCGGAAAATATATTTATCCCTCCTTTATCGATCTCTATAGCGATTATGGAATGCCCGTCGCAGAAGGACGTGGCCGCACCGCCGGATTCGATTTCCGGGCCCCCGCCCAGATCGAGTCCACTACCAAAGGGGCCTACAACTGGAACCAGGCCATTCATCCCGAGACCGACGCATCGCGCCTGTTCACCGCCGACGAAGCCAGGGCCAACCCCCTTCGGGAATCCGGTTTCGGCACGGTCCTGTCCCATGTGAAAGACGGCATCGCCCGCGGTACAGGGGTCGTCGTCACCCTGACGGATGAGAAGGACAACTTTGCGATCGTCAAAGAAAAAGCTTCCGCTCATTACTCCCTCAGTAAAGGTACCTCTACCCAGAGCTACCCCTCCTCGCTCATGGGCTCGATCGCGCTTTTAAGACAGACCTATATCGATGGTCAATGGTACAAGACGATGCCGGTGCACGAAGGCACCAACCTCAGCCTGCAGGCCTGGAATGACCAGCAATCCCTGCCCCAGATCTTCGAGGGTGATGATAAATGGGGTGACCTCCACGGCGACCGTATCGGGGACGAATTCGGCGTTCAATATATTATCAAGGCAGGCGAGAACGAATACCAGAGGATAGCCGACATCGCCGCTACCAAAGCCGCATTCATCTTGCCCGTCAACTTCCCGCAGGCCATGGACGTCGAAGACCCCGACAATGCCCGCTTCGTCTCCCTCGCCGACATGAAACACTGGGAACTGGCTCCCACCAACCCCGGCGCCTTCGAAAAGGCCGGCATCACCTTCTGCCTCACCACCGCGGACCTGAAGGAACCCAAACAATTCCTGCCCAATGTCCGCAAGGCCTTTGATTACGGCCTCACCGAGGCAAAGGCACTTGATGCCCTCACGAAAACTCCCGCCACCCTGGTCGGCATCTATGATAAGGTCGGCAGCCTCGACGCAGGCAAGCTGGCCAACTTCCTCATCACCACCGGCCCCGTCTTTAATGAAAAGACCACCATCGTGGAAAACTGGGTCCGGGGCAAGAAATTCGGCGTAAAAGAAGAAGACTGGAAAGACATCAAAGGGCAATATAACCTCGTCATCACATCGGCCGATGGCGTCTCGAAGACGCTCACCCTCGATGTCAAATCTTCTACGGCAGCCAACGTGATCGGCAAAGATACCCTCACCGGTAAGTTCAGCTATGACGGCAACCTCATCTCTCTCAGCTTTGGAGGCCGCGGTGGTGCCCCCGGCGCAGGCGAAACTCCCCCTTCCGGCGGCAGCGCTGTGGTCCTGGCAGGAGAAGAATGGCGGCGGCGGCAGGCGCTCCGGCGGCGGTGGTCGCGGCGGCGCCATCACCCATCTCAGCGGCGTCGTCAACGGTGACACCTGGAATGGCAACGGTACCGACTCCACCGGCAACATCGTCATCTGGACAGCCGCCTTTGCCAAGGCAGCGCCTGCGGATACGACATCGACCGCCCGCAAGAGGCCCGGCCGCCTGGGAAAAGTGCTCTATCCTTTCGACGGCTATGGCTGGGATAGCCTGCCCACACAGCATGATCTGCTGATCAAAAATGCCACAGTCTGGACCAACGAGAAGGAAGGTCGCCTGGCCAATACCGATGTACTCGTCAAAGCGGGCAAAATTGCTAAGATCGGCAAGAACCTCTCCGCCGATGGCGCACAGGTCATCGACGGCACGGATAAATACCTGTCCCCCGGCATCATCGACGAACACTCCCATATCGCCGCCTTCTCGATCAACGAAGGTGCCCAATCCGTTACATCGGAAGTACGCATTGCCGACAACCTCAACCCCGAGGACATCAGCATTTACCGTCAGCTGGCCGGCGGCGTCACCTCCTCCCATATCCTCCACGGCTCCGCCAACACTATCGGCGGTCAGACCCAGCTGATCAAGCTGCGCTGGGGCGTAGATGACGAAGGACTGAAGTTCAGGAACTGGGACCCCTTCATCAAGTTCGCGCTCGGCGAGAATGTCAAAAGGACCACTTCCCAGAACAACAACCGGTTCCCCGACACCCGCATGGGTGTGGAAGAGGTGCTCACTGACGCCTTCACCCGCGCCCGTGACTACGAAAAAGCACGAAAAGCCGCTCCCGGCGCGACCCGCCGTGACCTCGAACTGGATGCCCTGGTCGAGATCCTCGAGCACAAACGTTTCATCACCTGTCATTCCTACGTACAAAGCGAGATCACTGCCCTCATGCGTGTGGCCGACAAATTCGGCTTTACCGTCAACACCTTCACCCATATCCTCGAAGGCTATAAGGTGGCCGATAAAATGAAGGCCCACGGCTCCAATGCTTCTACGTTCTCCGACTGGTGGGCTTATAAGATCGAAGTGACGGACGCTATCGCTTATAACGCCACGATCATGCAGCGCGAAGGACTCAACGTCTGTATTAACTCCGATGATGCCGAACAGGCGCGCCACCTCAACCAGGAGGCTGCCAAGAGCGTGAAATACGGTGGCATGTCCGAAGAAGATGCTTTCAAAATGTGTTCCCTCAATCCCGCCAAAGCCCTGCACGTCGCCGATAGGGTAGGCAGCATCAAAGAGGGCAAGGATGCCGACCTCGTACTGTGGAGCGATAATCCGCTCAGCATCTACGCCAAACCCGAAAAGACCATCGTGGACGGTATCGTCTACTTCGATATGGACCGGGACCTGGTGTTACGGAAGTATATCGCCACGGAACGCAACCGCCTCATTCAGAAAATGATCGCTGAGAAAAAATCGGGCGCACCCATGGCCCCCGCCACACCCAGCTATCACATCGAGCTCAGCTGCGGTGACCATGATCACCACGACGGACTGCTGACGATCGATGAAGGCGGCGATGACCAATCATCAACCAATTAAAAAATATTCATGAAACGAACATACAACCTGCTTTTTTCCCTGCTGCTGGCCGCAGGCCTCAACAATACGGCCCATGCCCAGGACGACATCTACCCGGCAAAACC
>PMUF01000458.1 GCA_003167015.1 Chitinophagaceae bacterium
GTGACAAAATCGGCGGTGATCGGGTTTACCAAATTTCTTGCCTCGTATTGGGGTCACAGGAAGGTAAGGGTCAATTCGCTGTCTCCCGGTGGGGTGGAGAACGGACAGGATGTTTTTTTCAGACAGAATTATTCCAACAAGACTTTATTGGGCCGGATGGCGGCGCCTTCGGATTATCAGGGGGCGATCGTCTTTCTGGCGAGTGAGGCATCGGCCTATATGACGGGAGCTAATCTTGTCGTCGATGGGGGATGGACGGCTATATGACAGCCGGACGGTAAACGAACGAGCATTATTCCTCATACACTAAAATAAACATCTATGAACACGACCATTCAGGAACAGGTAAACGCCATCGGCGCGAAGACCCGTAAGGCGTTTCGCGTCAGCCCGGGAAGGAGTATCGGCGCCGGTCATCCGGTGTACATTATTGCCGAGATCGGGATCAACCACAACGGATCTCTCGAGGTTGCGAAAAAGCTGATCGACGAGGCCGTACAGGCCGGTTGTGATGCCGTCAAATTTCAGAAGCGGACGCCGGAGCTTTGCACTCCCAGGGACCAATGGCACCTGGAGCGTGACACCCCCTGGGGCCGGATGACGTATATCAATTACCGGAAGATGATTGAAATGGGTTATGAAGAATATGCAGCCATCGACGCTTATTGCCGCGAACAAGGCATCGACTGGTTCGTCAGCTGCTGGGATGAAGAGTCCGTCGATTTCATGGAGCAGTTCAATCCGGGGGTCTATAAATTCGCCAGCGCTTCCCTGACCGATCATGCGTTGATCAAAAAAGTGCGGAATACCGACAAGCCATATATTTTATCTACGGGCATGTCGACGATGGATGAAATCCTTGCGGCTGTGGATAAATTCGGCACTGATCAGCTGATGATCGCGCACTCTACGTCTGCCTATCCCTGTCCGCCCCAGGAGCTCAACCTGCGGATGATCGAGACGCTGGGGGATCTTTTCCCGGAAACGCCTGTAGGCTATTCCGGTCACGAAACGGGGCTGGCTACGACGGTCGCCGCGGTGGCTATGGGCGCCTCTTTCGTGGAAAGACATTTTACGCTGGACAGGGCTATGTGGGGTTCCGACCATGCGGCCAGTGTCGAGCCACAGGGTATGCAGAAGCTGGTGAGGGATATCCGGGATGTAGAGCAATCGCTGGGCGACGGTATCAAGCGCGTGTATGACAGCGAGCTGGGGGCCATGAAGCGGTTGAGAAGGGCTCGTGCCGCGGAGGCGACGGTATAATGCAAACGATCGTCTACTATACCACCGGCATCCTGGTGCTGAGCGTATTCATCTTTATCTGGCTGGAGCGTAAATTTCCTTATACCAAAGGGATGCCGATCTTCCGTGATGGCTTTTGGGTGGACCTGGTATGGTATACCTTTATTCAGAGCTATTTCCTGAAGATCTTCATCTTCGACTATATCATCATGCCGCTGGACCGGACCTGGCATCTGTCCTCGTTACACATGGTCACTTCGTGGCCGGTGGCTGTGCAGGTGTTGTTCTTCCTGGTGGTGCATGATTTTTACATCTATTGGTTTCACCGGGCGCAGCATCATTCGAAGCTGTTATGGCGGACGCATGAGGCCCATCATTCCAACAAGGAGGTAGACTGGCTGGCGGGCACGCGTTCGCATTCGCTGGAGTTCCTGATCAACCAGACGGTGGAATTTGCACCGATCGTACTGTTGGGGGCCAATCCGATCGTCGTTCCGATCAAGGCGCTGCTGGATGCCGTGTGGGGGATGTATATCCATTCCAATATCGATGTCCGGTCCGGCAAGCTGCAGTATTTTATCAATGGGCCGGAGATGCATCAGTGGCATCATTCCAATGACAGGGCTGTGTTCTATGCCAATTATTCCACTAAATTCGCTATATGGGACTGGCTGTTCGGGACGGCCTATTTGCCGGGGCATAGGAAGCCGGATGAGTTTGGCCTTCCTTATGATTATCCCCGGGATTATTTCCTGCAGCATTTCTTTGCGGTTAAAAGGGTGGATGAGAAGCGGCTGGCAGCGAAATATCCTTTGTTCAGGGCGTATCATTTTTCCCGACAGGGGATCACGGAGTGGGTAAAGAGAAGGTGGCGGGGCACGAAATCTGTAGTAGAGAATTAAATTCAATGTCATGGCGTGGGTGTATCTGATCATCGCGGCGGTCTTCGAGATAGCGTGGACATTCTCCTTACGGTTTATGAATGTGAAGAAGCTGAGGACGCTTCACTGGAAGGCTTTTTTTGTCCAGGCCGGGAATTGGGCTGTTGTGTGGCCATTTATAGGCTATATTGTTTTTGGGCTGGCGAATATTTATTGTATTTCCATTGCGATGAAAGAGATCCCGGCCAGTACGGCCCTGGCGGTATGGATGGGGACGGCGCTGGTGGGGGTGAAGTTGGTGGAGATCTTTTTTCTGAAGGGGACGTATGACCTTTATCAATTTCTTTATATAGGGTTGATTTTGGTCGGGATCGTGGGGTTGAAGCGGCATCCATGATGGGGGGTGACTCAGGCTATTCCGGGTTATTCCTTCTTAACTTCAGTTGATCAATATCCTCAATATCTTTTGTGCGTGATAAGGCTAATTTACTTTCGATTAAATCATTGTAATTTATGTATGGCACTTCAACATCATGAATCTTTGAAATGATTCTATTGTCGAAAGACGAACGAAACCTGGAAAGGCCAAGCAGCTCCGGCAAAAAGTCCATCTTAAAATTTTCCTGCTCTAACTTAAAAAATGATTTTTTCGGATTGGGGGCAATCTCATCCCTGAATTCGGTTACATCTAACCCCAATTCCTCCAATGAATCGAGGAGTTTAAAGTAATTATCATAAGTTGGATTATACCAAAAATCAAGATCATGTTTTTCCATCAAATGACCTGAAGTGTCATGCGATTGACGGAGATAACCATGTAATGCAACTGCAGTCCCTCCAACCACCAAATATTCAACAGAATGCATATTGAGTATCTTGCAGACTTTCAATACACTTTCGAATAAGCTATTCTCCACTGCCTGATTGATTCAAAGGTTTACCTGACTTAGACGGCCCTAGAGTAGAAGAATGACTTTTCAAAACAGCAATAAATTCACTCAAATCCGATTCGCGTTTGGATTTGGACTGTTGAGGTTGCAATAAGTCCTTGCTTGCTTTTAGTTCCTCAATGCTTGTATAGCGAGTAAGCTTTTTCATGATCCTCCACAAATTTAAAACTTTTTTTTCTTAATACAAGATAGGTAAATAAATGGATGCCAATGTGTTGCAAAGTCGTACACCCGACTGTATCGAAATCGAACGGTCCGGGAGCAGGAATTTGTATAATCGATTGACAGTTAGATTAAAAGCAAAATGGCACCCTCTTGGCCGCTAAAGAGGAAAACCTCCCCCGTGGTTATCAACTATCTCAAAACTGCCTTCCGCAATCTGCTGAAAAATAAGGGTTTTACCGCTCTTAATGGATTGGGTCTCACGCTGGGTATCGCTACCTGCCTGCTGATCGTCTTCTATGTGATGGACGAACTGAGCTATGACAAGTACAATGAAAATGCGAGCCGCATCTACCGGATCAATAATATGATCAAGTTCGGTGGCAATGAAAATACTTATGCCGGCTCGCCTGCGCAAGCCGGGCCCACCCTGAAAAACGAATTTCCGGAGATCGAGCATGAGGTGCGGCTGATAAAATCCGATGGCATCCAGGTGAAGAAGGACAACCAGTATATCAAGGAAGACCACGCCGTCTTCGCGGATTCCACCCTTTTCGCGGTGTTTACCCTGCCCATGATCGATGGCAATCCGGCCACTGCTTTGAAGGACCCGCATTCCGTGGTGATCACGGAACAGACAGCCAAAAAATACTTTAACCGGGCCGATGTGGTCGGGCAAACGCTGCTGATCAATGATACCGATGCCTACAAGGTTACCGGGGTCATCAAGGATCTACCCGCCGAATCCCATTTCCGATTCGATTTTTTCTTCTCGATGTCCACGCTGTCCGATAGCCGGGAAGATTCCTGGCTGTCTAATAACTTCACTACCTATGTCCTGTTGAAAAAGGGCGCCGATCCTGCCAGGCTGGACGCTAAATTCCCCGCGTTCATCCGCAAACATATGGGCCCGCAGCTTCAGGGCGCGCTGCACATAACAGTCGATGCCTTCGAGCAGAGCGGGAACTACTACCGGTTCGGCCTCTTTCCGCTGACGAGTATCCATCTCCGGTCCAGCTGCATAGATGACCTGGCCGCAAACGGTAACATAGACTATGTATACATCTTCTCGGCCATCGCCTTGTTCATCCTGTTGATTGCCTGTATTAATTTCATGAACCTGTCGACTGCCCGGTCGGCTAATCGTGCCAGGGAGGTCGGCATCAGGAAAGTGCTGGGCTCGCCGCGGAAATACCTGGTTGCCCAATTCCTGACGGAATCCGTCATTGTCACGATGGCCGGCGCCGTCCTGGCTGTATTCCTGGCCTGGGCCCTTCTGCCTGTGTTCAATACGCTGTCCGGTAAAGAGTTGGTAGTTAACTCCCACCTCTTCGGTCAACTGCTGCCTATCCTGGTCGCTTTTGTCCTGATCATCGGCTGCCTGGCTGGCTCTTATCCCGCCTTATTTCTTTCGGGCTTTCAACCGATCGATGTATTAAAGGGAAAATTATCGACCGGCTTTAAAGGCGGGCGTTTGCGCAGCGTTCTGGTAGTGTTCCAGTTTGGCATCTCCTTGTTCCTGATCACCAGCACCCTCGTGGTTTACCGGCAGATCAAATACATCCAATCCAGGGATATCGGGTATAACCGGGATCACGTGCTGATCGTACACAATACGGAAACGCTGGGCAATCAGTCCACTACCTTCAAAGAGGAGATCAAACAACTGGCCGGAGTAGACAATGCCACCCTTACCAGCGCATTGCCGACGACCGGAAATGGCGACTATACGGCTCTTTTCGAAGACCGGAGTCTCGATCAGAAACGGGCCGTCCACTCCCAGCGGTGGAGCGTCGATGAAGACTATCTGAACACGCTGGGTATCCGGCTCAAGTCGGGAAGGGATTTCTCCCGGCAGATGCCGACAGATTCCAATGCGGTCATTATCAACGAGGCCGCTGCAAAGCAGCTGACGTATGCCAATCCGTTGAACGAGCAGGTGTACGCTCCGGGGGATAATATGCTCAAGAAGATCAATACCTACCATATCATCGGGGTGATCAGGGATTTCAACTTCCGTTCCCTCCGGCAAAATGTAACGCCGCTGATGCTCCAACTGAAGCAAGATCCGGGCGCACTCAGCATCCGCATCCGTGCAGGCGCCGATGTCCCGGCTATTTTGGCGCAGGTCAGTGACAAATGGAAGGGTCTCTCGCCTAACCGGGGATTTGCCTATTCTTTTATGCAGGAAGATTTCGATGGCCTGTATCGGTCGGAATTACGGATCGGTCAAATATTTCTCGCTTTTAGTACGTTGGCCATCCTTATCGCCTGTCTGGGTCTGTTCGGGCTGGTGGCTTATGCCGCCGAGCAGCGGACGAGGGAGATCGGCATCCGAAAAGTGCTGGGGGCGCAGATTTACACCATTGTGAGCATGCTGTCGAAGGATTTTATCAAACTGGTGGTGTTGTCGATCGTTATCGCCAGCCCGCTGGCCTGGCTGGCTATGGACAAATGGCTGCAGGGTTTTGCCTACCGGGTCGACATTTCTTTATGGATATTCATTATAGCGGGGCTGATCGCATTGCTGATTGCTGTTTTGACTGTGTCTATTCAGACCATCAGGGCTGCGATGGCTAATCCTATAAAGAGAGAGAAAACGGATTGAGGCATTTTGGGCTTCCCCTTTACTTCGTGAACAGCCAATTCGTTCCCCCCAGGGCATCACAGGGCACTCCGGCGGGACAAGGCTTAAAGGACAATTCAAGCTGCGCTGAACCTATCACCGTATAATTGCAACTAAGCGTATCTTTCTCGAAGGAAACTATCGTAACAAAAGAAATCAGGCGCCCATTCGAACCGGAAGATAAAAAATAATTCAGCGTATCCGGGGCGGACAGCGGTTCCTAAAAAAAGCTCGCACCCGTCACGATTACCGTGTCTGCACCTACAAAATTCAATGTAGAGGATGTCTCCGTCGGACTGGTCTCTACATAAGTCCCTGACAATACAGGCGAACTGGCCGATTTATGGCAGGATACTGAAACCACTGCAAAAAAGACCGAAATGGCCGCTGCGAGATGTTTCATGACTTTGGGATTTTCTAATGTTGACAAAAAAAATCACCTAACCGTTGCGCGGATTCAAGTCAAACGTTGCACCTCTATCTGCATGATCAGTTAGTTTGGAAATGGTAGCTGCCTGAGCCTACTTCTACGATGGCATAGCCGTTCTCGCGCCCGATGAGCCCGATTTCGGGATGGGCGGACAGCGGCTGACCGCCTTCGGTGATCGCGGTTTCAGCGGCTGCCGGAGCCGGGATATAAACCGTTGCCGTGGTATTGATGGGGATGGTCACGTCCAGCGTAAGGTGTCCGCCTTCATGTTTCCAATGCGAGGCGATGCGACCGTAATAGGTATCGAGATCGGCATTCATGTATGTCAGGCTATCGCCGGGATGCGGCATAATGCGAATCTTTTTGTAGCCGGGAGCCGAGTCATAGGTATCGATACCGGCAGCGACGCGGTAGAGCCAGTCGCCAATGGCGCCATACGCATAGTGGTTAAAGCTGTTCATGCCGGCGTCTTCGAAGGTGCTGTCGGTCTTTTGCCCATCCCAGCGTTCCCAGATCGTAGTGGCGCCCATCTTCACCGGGTAGAGCCAGGAAGGATAGGTCTGCTGGAGCAGCAAGGTATAGGCGACATCGGTATAGCCGAAGCGGCTAAGGACATGGCAGAGATAGGGGGTGCCGAGGAAGCCGGTGGTCAGGTGGTTGTTGTAGTTCCTGATGTTTTTAACGAGTCGTTCCGCGGCGGACTGGCGTACGGCTTCGGGCAGCATATCGAACTGGAGGGCCAGGGTATAGGCCGTTTGGGTATTGGAGACGAGGCGGCCGTCGGGGGTGGCATATTCGCGTTGGAAGGCCGATTTTACTTTTTGGAGGACAGCCGTGTATTTTTCCACATCTTCGGGGTGACCCAGGACACGGGCGGCGTCGATCACCAACTGGGTGGAATAGGCGAAAAAGGTTTGTGCGATGAGATAGGAGTCGGTAATGGCAGCATTTTCGCCGTGACCTTCGGGCCAGTAGGACAGCCAGTCGCCAAAGTGACCGCCGGTATTCCACAGGTAATCGTGGCTATGATCGATCATATAACCTATCCAGGCTTTCATGCTGGGATACTGCGTCTCCAGGATCTTTTTATCGCCATACGCGAGGTACATATTCCAGGGTACGATCGTCGATACATCGCTCCAGCCTGTGGAGCCGCCGTCATTCTTGCCAAGGACATTAGGGATGACATGTGGTACGGCTCCGTTGGCTATTTGGTCGGCGGCCACATCGCGGAGCCATTTGGCAAAGAAATTATCGACGTTGCGAAGGAAAGAAGCGGTACGGCTAAAGACCTGGGCGTCGCCTGTCCAGCCAAGACGTTCGTCGCGCTGCGGGCAGTCGGTGGGAACGTCGAGGAAATTACCGCGCTGCCCCCATTCGATGTTATGCTGCAGCTGGTTCAGCAAGGGGTCCGAGCAGGAGAAGGTACCGGTTTGGGGCATATCGGAATACAATACGGTTGCATAGAGGTCTTCAGGCTTGACCTCGCCGGGATAACCTTCCAGCCGGATGTAGCGGAAGCCCTGCCAGGTGAAATGCGGTTCGAAGGATTCTTCCGCGCCACTTCCCTTGAGGATATAGATATCTTCTGCTTTGGCGTTGCGCAGGTTGGTGGTATAAAAATTTCCATGCTTATCGAGCACTTCCGCATGGAAGATCTTTATCGAGTCGCCTGCGGCGCCTTTGGCTGAGATGTGAACCCAGCCTACCATATTCTGGCCGAAATCGGCTACCAGTTCACCGGTAGGGGTATGAAAGATGCGTACCGGGTGAAGGACTTCGTGTTTTTTGACCGGTTCGTTCCAGGTGGCCACGAGGTTATCCAGCGCTGTGCCGGGTGTATGGACGCCGGACCAGGCGGCATCATTATAGGAGGCCGTGGTCCAGCCGGGTTTTTGTTTACGGGCGTCGATGATCTCGCCATTGTAGATTTCGGAGTAGACTATTTCCCCGGTAGAAGACTTCCAGCTGTCATCGGATACGNNGCGGTCTCGGTGGTGCCATCAGTGTAGGTCAGGGCAAGTTGGAAGAGGAGGCCGAGCGTCTTACCATATAGATTGTGATTTCCGGCCCAGGCGAGGTTACCGCGGTACCAGCCGCTGCCGAGCATGACGCCGACGGCGTTGTCACCCCGCTGAAGAAGGTTGGTGACATCATACACCTGATATTGAAGGCGTTTGTTGTAGCTGGTCCAGCCCGGGGTGAGAAGGGCATCGCCGATGCGTTGGCCGTTGAGGCTGGCATCGTAGAGACCATGGGCGGTGATATAGGCGATGGCGGAACGCAGCTTTTTGCTGACGGTGAATTTTTTTCGAAAGAAAGGACTGGGCCGCAGGATGGAATCTTCGACATAGCCGGGTTCGATCCATTGCGCCTTCCAGTCAGTAGTATTCAGTAAGGCCATACGAAAAGCGGCGGCTTCGCTCCAGCGGGAAGGTTTTCCTTTGGCGTCCCAGACACGGACCTGCCAGTGGTAGCGCCGGCCGGATTGCAGCGGCTGACCGGCATAGAGGACGTGGACGGACTGGTCAGAAGTTATCTTGCCGGAGTTCCATGCTCCCGCTGCGTCGTTGTCAAAGGATGCTCCGTCGGGAGCTATGCGGATCTCATAGGCTGATTGAGAAAGTCCGCGTTCGGTATTTTTAGCAGAGGCTTCGAGCAGCCAGCTAAACCGGGGCTGCGGCGCATCGATGGCGATGGGATTGGGAAGGTTCTCGCAAAGGAGATGGGTAGGGGTGAGCTGCGCGCCGGCCAGGAAGCCGGATAAAAGGAGCGGCAAGGCAATCAGGGTCTTTTTCATCATGACAAGATAGCGTATCGTTGTATTTCGGCCATCCTGTACTATCCTGCGTTCTAAAGACCTCAGAACGCTTCGCGCAGCTGTACGGTGAAGGCGTTGGAGTGGCGGGCAATGCCGTAATCGAGGCGCAGATTGAGCTTTTCTTCCTTGCTGAGCATAAAGCGTAATCCACCCCCATAGGCATAATGCCACCCGGTGAGCTCGAAATCGCCGGGCGTATGGGCTACTTCTCCTGTTGAAGCGAAGGCCACCATCCCGATCCGCCAGAACAGCAGCCGGCGGTATTCTGCCTGGTAGGCCTGTAAACATTTGTCGGTGAAGCGCCCGCCATAATAGCCGCGCATCATATCGGCGCCACCCAGCTCTTCCAGCTTTCTGAATGGTGTATTGCCCAGCGTGAGGCCGGTTATTCCCTGCAAGGCCAATACCGATTTCGGCGAGAGCGCAATGAATTTGCGGACGTCGGCGCTGAAGACGCGGAATTTGAAATCGCTGCCGAGGAAGGTAGGGAACCAGGTGTATTGAAACTCCGCGAAAAATCCGTGATCGGGACTGTAGGCATTGTTGCGCGTATCCCAGGACAGGATGGGCCCGATGCCGGAGGTATTGCCGCCATATCTGCCGGTGATGTTCTCCTTGTCAAAAAGTCCTCCCGGAGGATAGGAGACGGGGTCGGTATGCTGGAATTCGTAGGTCACGCCGAAGTACATCTTTCTATGAATCCTTTGCAGGAACTGGGGATTGATGAAATATTGCTTTTGATTGAATGGCTCTTCATTATTATAAGGCGTATGATTTCCCAGCCCCCAGAAGTCGTCGGGGTAATAACTGTAAGAAGCCTGAAAGCGCGCCAACTGATCTTCTTTCGCAAAGAAGATGGTCGAGCTTGCCACCAGGATCAGTTGTCGCCGGAGCGTATAGAGGCCAAGAACATTGACATCGGAGGTGCGGATGGAGGTGTCATTCATGGGCCGGAAAAAACGGGCTGCGATCCCGCCGAAGCCCCAGTTCGTCTCCAGCGAGCGGACAATGAAAGGAAAAGCGAGCACATTTTTAGCCTTTTCCCTGGGATGGACCGTATCCCGGAACGGCATCGGGTGCGGCGGGATCATAATACTAAAGGGGACGAGATCCTTTTTACCGGCAACGGTGTCTACAGCGGGTACCCCACGGATGTGTTGGGCGAGAAGGGGAAAGGTCAGTAATAATAAAACGGAGATGATGAGACCGGCTCTCATATATATTAGTGTCTTTCTTTCGGTCAGCTATACTGCAAAGATGAGGGCAAAGTTGAGGCAAAATTCGGGCAGCGGGGAAACACTTAGCTGATTTTGGAATTACCATCCCAATATGGGACATGATAAGTAGGGGGTGTTTTTTCAAATATTTAAAAATCAATTACTTGTGAACTGGTATGCCAATTGTTTTCTTATAAGCGTTCACGAAACATGATATAAAATTAATCTTGTACCCAAATAACTGAATCATGACAACCGCAACCGTTACTCCCCAAGAATTAGAGATGAATGTTTTGAAGAGCAAGATCATGGAATTACAGAGTGCCTTATTTTATACGGAAAGTATATCGCTGGTGAAACTTCCGACCCATGTGATTTCTGATGTTGAGGTGGATGCTGAAGGACGGATCTGGTTTGTGGTTCCCCGCCCGGCTATGCACATTGATGCTTTTGAAAAAGAGGTACCTGCCAAGCTGGATTTCTTCCGCAAGGGAAAGGACTTCTTTGTGAAGGTCAGGGGGACTGCGGTCCTGCTGACGGATGCCAAAACGATCAACAGTTATGAATCTTTGTCTGCCGACATGCGGAAAAAGATGAGCGAGAATGGATCGATGGGGATCATGGTGAAGATGGAGAAAACCGAACTGATTGATAATTCTCCGAAGACTGCTCAGAGCTGGTTGCAGAGCAGCAGGTCACATTTGTCGAGCTGGTTTTTTTAGACAGGTCAATGATGACGATAAATTAGTAGTTTACTGCGCGTGTTACATATAGGAAGCTGAATCCGCCACTTGTGGCGGATTTCAGTTTTTGGGTACCCGAGCCTTTGGCGAAGGTCTGGAGCGGGAGAGGGGCTGGGAGCAAGGGCGGCGAGGCCGGGGGAAGGGCTGAAAAGAAAAAAGGTCCACTGTAGAAACAGCTGACCTCTAACGATTGCTTGCCATATGAAAATTCTTAATCTTCGGACTCTATATTATCGAGCTTTGATATTGATCTGTTTGATGACACAAATATACTGCGCTTTTATACCGGTGCATAGACAACTTAAAGGCGTTTTTATCATGTCAAAACGATAAAAAATTTTTAAAACCCTTACTGGTAGGGGATTTGATGGGAAATTTCACATGAAGCCCAAGCTCGAAACTACCCATTATTTAGTTGAAATCCGGAGGCGAAAAGGGATAAAAGAGGGCCTGTGAGGGTGTTGGTGCTATGCGGTGAGATGGGAGAGGGCCAGTGAGATCAGGGCGGCGGCGAGGGCTGCGGCCAGCGTATTGAGGAGATTTACGGCATTGTTAGACAGATGTCCTTTACGTTCCCAGGCGGCGCCCAGCAGGGAATCGATGAGATTTCCCAGCGTTCCTGACCCGATGAGAACGAGGAATATCCGGGTGTTCCAGCCATGTCCCAGGGCATAAACGCCGGCGATAACGGCCGATGCCGCCATTGGCGATCACCTGTCCGGCAGTACGGGTCTGCTGATGGGCGGCGTGGCCTTTGATCAGCATTTTTTCTTTTTTCTTCCAGGAGGTGGCCGCAGTCCCCAGGATGAAAAAGGAGGTCAGCATGGCCAGGCCCGTATAGCCGCCGCCTTTATAGACCAGCCAGCCAAGGATCGCGCCTGTCAGGGCGGCCGGAAGGGTCAGCTTTTTCCGGCCGATGCTGAAGATGATGCCGGCCAGCAGGATCAGCAGGACGATAAGGTCGGGAGGTATCATGAGTGAAAATAATTAACTTAGGCGAAACTTACTATTATGGCGCTGGATGCGGATGCCATTGTTGTCGGCAGCGGTCTTGCCGGCCTGGTAGCGGCGGGTGAACTGGCCATCGCGGGCCGGCGGGTGATCCTGGTCGACCAGGAGCCGGAGCAGAGCCTGGGCGGTCAGGCCTTCTGGTCGCTGGGCGGGTTATTCCTGGTGGATTCGCCTTTGCAGCGGCGCATGGGGATCAAAGACAGCTATGCATTGGCACTGCAGGATTGGATGGGTGCGGCGGGCTTCGACCGGCCGGAGGATCATTGGCCGCGTCAATGGGCGGAAGCGTATGTTGGTTTTGCTGCAGGCGAGAAATATTCCTGGCTGCGGGGACTGGGCACCCGATTTTTTCCGGTGGTAGGCTGGGCCGAACGGGGAAGAAATTCAGTACCACGATTTCATATTACATGGGGCACCGGTCCCGGGGTATTGGCGCCATTTTTATTCCGGCTGGATGAGGCGGTGAAACACGGTACTACCACGTTGAAATTCCGGCACCGGGTGAAAGAATTGATCGTCTCCGGCGGCGCGGTCACGGGGGTAAGGGGGGAAGTGTTAGCGCCCAGCGATGTACCGCGGGGGCACCGGAGTACGGATGCCGTCATCGGAGATTTCAGCCTGACTGCGCAGGTGGTCATCGTGACATCCGGCGGTATCGGCGCCAATCACGACCTGGTACGAGCGAACTGGCCTGAGCGCCTGGGGCCGCCACCTCCGACCATGTTATGCGGAGTGCCGGCGCATGTGGATGGCCGAATGCTGGGCGTTGCCCGGCAGGCAGGGGCGAATCTCATCAACCCGGACAGGATGTGGCACTATACCGAAGGTATCACCAACTGGAACCCGGTCTGGGAAAATCATGGGATCCGCATTCTTCCCGGTCCTTCTTCGCTATGGTTCGATGCGAGGGGCGGCAGATTGCCGCCGCCTTTATTTCCGGGTTTCGACACGCTGGCCACGCTGGAGCATCTTGTACATAACGGTGATGGTCACTCCTGGTTTATTCTCAATCAGAAGATCATTCGAAAAGAATTCGCCTTGTCGGGGTCTGAACAGAACCCCGACCTCACCAATAAGGACTGGAGGATGTTGCTGGGCAGGGTGGTTGGCCGCGGCGCGCCGGGGCCTGTAGAAGCTTTCAAGGAGCATGGGGTGGATTTTGTCGTCAAGGATAATCTGAAAGACCTGGTGGAGGGCATGAATGCGCTGGCGCCGGGGGCGCGCTTGTCTTTTGACGTGCTGCGTGATGAGATCATGGCAAGGGACGAGCAGGTGGGAAACAAAGGTGGGCGTGCAGGCAAAGAGGGTGGGCAAGCAGGCAACGAGCCGGGCAATGATCAGCAGATCGACGCGATTCGCCGGGCCAGGATCTACCTGGGTGACAAACTGATCCGGACGGCGCCCCTGCACAAGATACTGGACCCGGCAGCGGGACCGCTGATAGCCGTCAGGCTGCATATTCTTACCCGCAAGACGCTGGGAGGGTTGGAAACAAATCTGAACGGACAGGTATTGAATGCCGGTGGAGAAGTGATACCGGGGCTGTATGCGGCGGGGGAGGTTGCCGGTTTTGGCGGCGGCGGGATGCATGGGTACAGAGCGTTGGAGGGATCTTTTCTCGGCGGCTGTCTGAATTCAGGCAGGGTGGCAGGCAGGGCCTTCAATTCCTGATCTCCGGCGAATGGATATGTTCGGGCCTTACTCCAATGCCTACCAGCCGGGCGGGTATCCGGCGTAAGAAGGGGTAACGTTCTGCCAGGCGCATAAAGAGCGGTACTCCGGTCTTTTCCAATGTTTTTCTGCGGTGGTTGATACCTTGCTGAATACGCACCTGCAGGGCCTGGATGATGCGGGTCGGAAAGGTCCGGCGGATCTGCAGCCTGGCGAGGACGGTCAACGGTACATCGGGCTGATCGCGTAAGGGCCGCCACAACAAATTAGCGGCGGCCACGGCATCCTGGATGGCCAGGTTAATGCCGACGCCTCCTACGGGAGACATTGCATGGGCAGCATCTCCGATACAGATCAGACCTTCCCGGTACCAGGTATGGAGATGGTCTATTTTAACGCTTAATAATTGGATATCGGTCCAGTCTGTCAGTTCCAGCAGCCGGTCTTTCAGAAAAGGAGATGTTTCCGCCAGGTCTGTACGGAATTTGTTGAGTCCTTCTTCTTTGATCCTATCATAACCATCCTTATCGATGACATATCCGCACTGCCAGTAAGCGGACCGATCCAGCAAGATGAGTATCCTGCCCTTCGAAAAATTACCGAGGATCTGACCGGGATCGTCAGGATGACGGGACAAGCGGAACCACAGGACATCTATGGGGGCTCCAGTTTCGATGACGGTAAGGTCTGCCGCAGTGCGGACTGTCGACTGACGCCCGTCGGTGCCGATGACCAGTTTGGCGAATACTTTCAATGGGCCGTCCGGCGTAGTGGCGGTAACGCCGGTGATCTTATCGTGGTTCATCAGCAGGCCTGTGACATCGGCCTGCCGGATCAGGGAGAAGGATTTGTATCGGGCGGCCTGTCCGGCGATAAAATTCAGGAAGTCCCATTGAGGCATGAGACCTATTACCGGCCGGGCCACTTTGAGGTGAGAAAAATCCGCCAGGTGGACTTCATGTCCGTTGAAAATGGCTGACAGCGACGACACTTCCTGGTGCGGCACCCGGAGGAAATCTTCCAAAAGACCGAGTTCATGCATGAGCTGGAAGGTGGAGGGATGAATGGTATCTCCTCTGAAGTCGCGGAAAAAGTCCTTGTGTTTTTCCAGTACGATGACGTCGATGCCTGCTCTGGCCAGAAGGAATCCTGTCATCATGCCGGCTGGTCCACCACCCACGATGCAGCAAGTAGTATGAAGTTCTCTACCGTCCATGGCATAGAAAGGTACAAAAGGCGTACCGGTTGCAAAAAATGCGAGCGTTACGGCTGACCTGCTTCATATCTATCGATGGCGTCCCCTACTTCCATGCTTAAGGTAGTTTCCTTGCCACTGTCGCAATGGACCCAGATCCCATTCGCCTTTTTTATCCGGACATCGGGTAAGACAGATCTTTCCTTTTGTGCTTTTGTCCGGAAGTTTTTGACGACATAGAAGGTATCGGAGTGATGTACTTCGATATCGGCGGTGAGCGGGACGGTGAGATTCGAGTGATCCAACCTGAAGTTAAATGCTATGCAATAGTTCTTGTTTATCATACAGCGCTGTTTAATCGCTTGTAATGATATTTACAAGTAGCATACCACGCGGCAGGATATTTTATAATGAAAGGTTAAGCCACGCTGCTATAGCAGGATAAGATGAGGATAATGGTGGTTTTGGTGTAGTTGCTTTACCTGGCACTGATGATAGATTGTAGAATAAGCTCCACATTCGGGATTATAAGGACATAACCGCCCACATCATAGCCCGCGCAAAAGCGACATTGAATGCCTGGGCTGTGTAACCGCCACCACCGCCGCCGCCTGCTACGCCGCCGCTGAGATTGCTGCCTCCCGGCCGGTCGCGGTCATAATCGAGGATATGCGGATGTTCAGGGTAGAGGCCGCGGTTATAGCCATGGCGGTAGAGTTCCTGCATGACGGCAAATAAATTGACCTGGCCTTCATCAATGAAGACCTCATGGTATTTTTCGTATGGGATGTCCGAGATCACATTCCGGTAGTGCATGTGGTTGATGCGATCCCGGGAAGCGAAATATTGACAAACTTCTACGGGGTCTTCACCCATTTCGCGCGTAACTCCGCAATCGAAAGTAATGCCGTTCGCAGGACTGTCGACGATAGTGATCAGGCGTTTCCACCCGGCCAGGTTAGCCATGATCTGATCAGACCCATGGCTGATCTGAGCTACCGGATCGTTGGGGTGCAGGGCCATGCGGACACCTGCCTTTTCTGCTACGGGGATCACGGCTCTGAGGAAATAGCTCAGATTCGCCCAAATCTCTTCGCCTCTGTGGATGCCGATGTCCGGCTTGGCGGGCAGGTTGCTGACCTTGCTGTTGTCGAATGCAGTGATGCCGGAGCCACCCCGGCCCACTTCTTCATAATATCCTTCTATGAGACGGTCTACATAGAAATTATATTCGACGGTAGGCAGCCCGCAAGCGCCTGCGACGCGCAGTGATTCCTGGAAGACTGCAATATCAGCGTCCCGGCCTTCGCGGCCGAGGATCGTATTGATGCTCACGGGGTGCATGATATTGATGACCTGAAGTTCTTTTTCCTTCAGCCGGTCCATGGCGGGGCGGAGCTCATTTTCTTTCCAGGGACCGGGGATGATACCGGCGTTGATATGGCCTACACCGATCTGTCGCCAGCGTCGGATGGCCGCTTCATCGGCATTGAGAGGACAGTTGACGACAATCTTCGGGGTTTTGTCGCTTTCGTACAGTGGCCAATGCACTTTCTGGCCGGAACGTCCCGTTGCGGTGTCTATGCCGTTTGATCCGGGGGCTTTGCCGGATGCGCCAGGTGCGGGGGGCGCCGCTGAACCGGCGGGAGGAATGGAAGAGGCCGTTGGGGGTGCAGCGGAAGCGGCGTTGAGCCCCGCCAGCGATAATGCTGCCAGGGCAGCGCTTTTTTTAATGAAGTACCTTCGGTTTTTTGACATAATGACCGGTATGGAAAGCAGTGATCGTTTGACTGAAGTTAATGCATTTCAGTCAACGAATGTCGGCTATAATCAACCGCAGTGCGCCGGTGAAGTAAGGCTGGGAACGGAGGTGGCCGAATTTTTTATCCCAATTTCCGGATTGTAAATCGGCCGCCAGGCGTCCGACAATGGTTTCCTGTTGCTCTTCGGACAGGAAGCCCCAGGCGGATTGGGCCTTTCTTACTTCTTTGTCCAGGAATGCTTCCGGGCGGCCATAGAACGCTTCCTGAAAGCCGTCCACGCAATCCAGCGGGATAGGTATTGGCTGCACCTCGCAGTGGCCGCCCAGTATTTCCGTGATCCAGTCGATGGGAGGATAGCGGCGTTTTTCCATTGCCACCACTTCCGGGAAATAACCGGCGTTCCAGAAGGTATGAAGGGCATCCCCATCGAATGTCATGATGAGGACACGTTGTCTGCTGACCCGCCGCATTTCCAGAAGTCCCTTTTTCATGTCCGCCCAGTGATGGATGGTAACCATGGCCATGGAAGCGTCGACCGCCTTATCATCCAGAGGCAGGCTTTCGGCCGTGCCGACCAGAGCGGGGGAAAGGTGAGCCGGTCGTTGGGCGCGCATGACTGCCGATGGCTCGATGGCGAGGACATATCGGTCCGTCGGCTCGTACGAGCCCGCGCCTGCCCCGACGTTCAGTACCGTCCTGGCATTGCGGAGAGCAGTGTGAACATGGGCAGCGATATGCGGATCGGTGCGTCTGTGTCCGGCGTAACGTTTTCCTTTTTTGTCGTAATCATAATCGTAAATAAAAGGTTGTCTGGTTGTCATGTTGCGGGCGATTTATTTGACGACAGCAATAGCCATCCCGTCGAATTTTTTGAGCCCTATGGAAGGGATGATCGTAGCTATCACTCCGGGGTCCGATGCCAGTAGCTTATTCAGCCTTTGCACTCCTTTGACGGCTTCGTCGATAGCATTTTCATCGAGTATGTGTCCTTCGCGGATGACATTGTCGAAGATCAGCAAGGTACCCGGGCGGGATAATTGCAATGCCCATTGGAAATATTCGGCATAAGGCGGTTTGTCGGCGTCTATGAATATCATATCGAAGGGTTCGGCAGATTCCTGCTGTAGTGCCGGGAGGAGGTCAAGCGCCCTGCCGGTGCGGAGATCAACTACGTCATCCAGGCCGGCGGCTTTGATGTTGGTCGCGGCCAGTGCGGCATGGACGGGGTTAAATTCCATGGTGATCAGCCGCCCGGTCCTGGTCAGGCTTCTGGCCAGCCATATGGTGCTGTAGCCGCCGAATGTCCCGATCTCGAGGATCCGGGCAGCCCGGACCAGCCGGGCCATCAGCTGAAGAAAGAATCCCTGGTTGGATGTGATGCTGGCATCGGGGATGCCGGCTGCGGCGATCGATTGGGTGGCCGATTGTAGTGCGTCGTCTTCAGTGACGAACAGATCGTTGATATAATGATCGACAGCCAGGAAAGGATAATTGCCCGATAGAGCCGGGTCGTAGTCCACAGGAGAGGGTCTGTTTTCTGCCGGCGGGATTGTGCTGTTCATGTTGACTGTTTTTTTGTAAAAATAGGCTGGCTGATTCATAAGTTTTCATTTATATTAGTAATCGAAATCATTATTTTTATTTATGAATATAACCTTGCATCAGCTAAAGGTGTTTGCGGTGATCGTAGGCAGGAAGAGCATTACCAAGGCAGCGGGGGAATTGAACATGACGCAGCCTGCTGTCTCGATCCAGCTGAAAAAGCTGCAGGAACAGTTCGATATCCCGCTGACGGAGATTATCGGCCGGAAGATATACATCACCGACTTTGGGCAGGAGCTATACCGCATCGTGCAGAAGGTATTGGACGAGATGGATACGATACGATATAAGGCCCTCGATTTCAAAGGTATTCTTTCGGGAAAGCTGAGCGTATCCGTGGTGTCGACCGGGAAATATGTGTTACCGTATTTTCTCAGCGGTTTTCTGAAAGCCAATCCTGCTGTGGATTTGCGGGTGGATGTCACCAACAGGAGCAAGGTGATCAAAAGCCTGGAGGATAATGAGGTCGACTTCTCGTTACTCTCAGTGCTGCCTTCGCAGCTGCAGGTGATGGAGGAGGTGCTGATGCCCAATAAATGGTACCTGGTGGCGCCGGGAGATTATCCCATTGCGCCGCGGCAGTCCCTGGCTCAATCTGTTTTCAAGGACATCCCTTTGATCTTTCGGGAGGAGGGATCGGGTACCCGGTATATCATGCAGCAGTATTTTAGTCAGGCAAATGTTATTCCCCAGTTAAGGTTGGAACTGGCTTCGGATGAGGCGGTCAAGCAAGCGGTCATAGCGGGATTGGGATTGTCGATCCTTTCGATCCTGACGCTGAAGAACGAATTGAAACAAAAGGAGGTGAAGATCGTCCCCATCAAGGGGTTGCCGTTAAAATCCAACTGGCGGCTGGTGTGGTTGAAACGAAAGAAGCCATCCATGGTGGCGCAGGCCTTTCTGAATTATATCAGGCAGGAAAAAGCGGCTGTCTATAAGACAAATTTCTCGTGGATTGAACAGTATTGAATAAACGGGTACCTTTATCCAAAATCATCAGACTATCTCATGAAGACAATTTTGATTAAATCGCTATCGACGGGCATCATGGTCCTGTCGCTATTTTTATCGGCAGGAGCTCAGAAGATCAACTGGCAGAATATGGATTTACAGAAGGATTCCGTGTTCGGTATCAGCACGGAAAAGGCTTACACCGAACTTTTGCAGCATAAGAAGGCACACACAGTATTGGTGGCGGTGATCGATGGCGGAGTAGATACGGCACATGAAGACCTTCGGGCGGTGTTATGGCATAATCCGAAGGAAATACCCGGGAATGGCATCGATGACGACAATGACGGGTATGTGGATGATGTGTATGGGTGGGATTATATTGGTGGAAAGAAGGCCGATGTGAATCAGGATAACCTGGAGGTGACGAGGTTGGTGCGGGAGCAGGGGCCGTTCTATGACAGTCTGGGCAAGCTGGACTCCGTACCCGGAAAATATACGGCAGGATATTTAGCCTACGAGAAAATGAAGACAGACTATGAGCGTCAGATCAGTGAAGCGGAGCGGCCGGTGACGATCATCCGGCAATTCAGGGAAATATTGGACAGCATTATCGGGAAGATAGGCAAGGATTCTCCGTCGCTGGCGGATTTCGAATCCTATGTTCCCTTGAGTAGCCGGGAAAGGTGGGTGCGATCGACTGTCGAGAAAGCCATGATGGATGGCACTACCTATGGACAGTTTGTAAAAGTGGGCATCGATCTGCCGTTCGATCATTACAGGGATCAGCTGGCTTACGACCTGAATGTAGATTTTGATCCGAGACCGATCGTGGGGGATGATTATAACAACGCTGATCAGCGTGATTATGGCAATAATGATGTCGAGGGGCCGGATGCGGAGCATGGGACGCATGTGTCGGGCATTATCGGGGCCGTGCGGAATAATAGACTGGGCATCGACGGTGTGGCCGACCATGTGCAGATTATGGTCCTCCGGGTGGTACCGGATGGAGATGAGCGGGACAAAGATGTCGCCAACGGAATCCGCTATGCTGTAGACCATGGCGCCAAGGTCATCAATATGAGTTTTGGCAAGCCTTATTCCAAGAATAAGCACGTGGTGGATGAGGCGGTGAAATATGCGATGAGTAAGGACGTATTGTTGGTGCATGCGGCCGGCAATGACGGCGAGGACCTGGATGATTCCAGCAATGTGGATGTGCCGTCGCCCTATTATGCGGATGGCACTGGTGTGGCGGACGCCTGGATCACGGTCGGGGCGTC
>PMUF01000155.1 GCA_003167015.1 Chitinophagaceae bacterium
CGACTGGAAAACAGGTCAACCTAATGCCCGCTACCGGGTGCTGAAGCTGCTGAAAGATAATTTCGGCCCGGGAGATACCTTTGTGGGCAGCTGGATGACCGGTAACGAGCCCGACGCCCCGGATGCCATCACAGCACAGGCCGTTGTCACCGCGAAAGGCAAAAAACTGCTGCTCATCAATAAACGTAACAAAACGGTAAGGGTTGTCGTGCCCGCATCCTTCAAAGGCGGGACGATCAGCGTGGTAGATCCGTCTACCAAGGATGAGAAGCCTCATGAATTTACTGCTGACGAGTCAGCGGTCGAGCTGAAGCCTTTCGCCGTAGCGGTTATCGGCAACTAAACGCGGGATGAGAGGGGCTGGCCAGGCCGATCGGGAAAGATCCTTTTCAAGAAAGTGTACACATAACAGCCGGCGCAAAACCTCGCGAAAGCTTCCAGGGCCGCGAAAATCAGCAGTACGCCCGCCACTATTTCTGCGGCGAGACCCAGCCGCAAAAGGGATAGCACTGATATTCCTGTCAAAAACAGGAAGCCTACCCCTGCAGCGAACCGCTTGGGGGCCCGGTCCACGGGCCGGTTGGGGATGGACAGTCTTCTGACCAGGAAGCCACTGATGATATTCAGCGGGCTGAATTTGCCATAGTTGGCGGCCCTCAATAAAAAGTCGATGGCCAGACAGGCAGGTATAACCACGAACCCGGTAAAAAACCAAACGACGACCCATACAAAGGTCTGAAAGGCCGTCAACCGGGCCTGGTTTTCATTGATGGTGACAAAATCTACCGGACATTCAATATTTGAAGGTGTGCTGGCCATAACAAATCGATTTACATCAGAGAGCCTGCTCGGCGGTCTCTATATCCCAATGCGACAACAACAGCTCGAAACGGTGCTGTTCGGACCTGGCGAGTGCATCGAGATCGGGAAATAACTGCTTCTTATAGGGCACGACCAGGTTTTCATCAAAGGCAGTCTCCACATCCTTAAAGACGACGGTCACCCGAAAATCCCACCGCGTCTCTTCCCCGCTATGAAAGCGAGGCGACTCGGCCTTTATACTGATCACGTCACCCTTTTCCTGCGCCTTCTTCAGCAAAGGATAGTGGTTGGTCTTCCAAAGCCGGATAAACTCATCGGCAAAGCCCCACTTTACCCGGTAATAACTTTCGATGGTAAAATACTTTGAAGCAGCTGAAGCCGGCTGCTGGGCCATAGCGGGAACGGTAAAGATTGCAAAGGCGATCAACGCCTGAAAAAGGGCGAGTTTCATTTTCATTAAAGTTAAAGTTTTGGCTGCGCCGTTCGCAGCCGCCGCAAGACCGATACCAAAGCATCGATGTCCGAACAGGTATTATACAAGGCCAGTGAAGGCCGGACCGTCGACTCCAAACCAAACCTCCGCAAAATAGGCTGAGCACAATGATGACCGGACCGAACTGCAATACCGGACTGATTCAACGCCGCACCTACATCCTCCGTCCGATAGCCCTCCAGCACAAAAGACAAGACCCCCGCCTTATCGGGCGCAGTACCGATCAACCGTAAGCCGGGAATGTCTTTCAGTAACCGGGTTGCATACTGCAATAAATAATGCTCATATTGGTTAATGAGGTGCATCCCTATGCCCGAAACATAATCGATCGCCGCACCGAGGCCAACAGCATCGGCGATATTACCGGTACCGGCTTCAAACCGCAGCGGCGCCTGATGATAAGTAGTATGTTCGAAGGTGACATCGCGGATCATATTGCCGCCTCCCTGCCAGGGGTCCATCTCGTTGAGCAAGTCTTCTTTTCCATATAACACCCCGATCCCTGTCGGACCAAATACCTTATGACCCGAGAAAACATACCAGTCGCAATCCAGCGCCCGGACGTCCACAGGCATGTGGGAGACTGCCTGGGCGCCATCCACCAAGACCTTTGCACCGACGGCATGAGCCATCGCCACCATCTTTTCTGCAGGCGTAACCGTACCTAAGGCATTGGAGACCTGCGTGAAAGAAACCAGCCGGGTTTTATTGCTGAGGAGGCCCGAATAGGCATCCAAAAGGATCTGTCCATCATCATCCACAGGTATTACCTTCAGCCGCAGTCCTTTGACTGCGGCTAATTGCTGCCAGGGGACGATATTGGCGTGATGTTCGAGGTGACTGACAATGATTTCATCCCCGGGCTGCAGGAATTGCCAGCCCCAGCTTTTGGCCACGAGGTTGATCGCCTCAGTAGCGCCACGGACAAAAACGATCTCATTCGGCGAAGCCGCATTCAGGAATTGCCGCACCTTGCCCCGCGCACCTTCATACGCATCGGTAGAGCGGCCAGCCAGTTCGTGAGCAGCACGATGAACATTCGAATTCTCATGCTGATAAAAATGACTGATCCGGTCGATGACCGACTGGGGCTTTTGTGTTGTGGCAGCATTATCCAGCCAGACCAACGGCCGGCCATTGACATATTCCCGCAGGATGGGAAAATCCCTCCGAACCAGGTTGACGTCATATGGCGCAGCGGGAAGAGCTGCATGAGCAGGCCACTCCGGCCGGGGGTTTATCAGGTGATTCTTTTCGGTAATAAAATAATACGCGGCATCGGACGTGAAGCGGGGGGTCGGACTGGCATAAGAAGGGGAGACGCCGCTACCCGCTACAGAAGCAGGCACATGCCCGGTTCCCGCGAAATGAGGATCGGGAAGACTGGTCTGAGGATCGGCGAGATCAACGCTGTTACCCTGATTGACCGCAGAGGGCGAAATACCGCTGCCCGCCACAGAACCAGGAACGGACAGTGCAGCACCTCCTTGCGGGGCGGGTGGAACCAACTCTTGCGAAACGAGCGGAGCAGAGAAGAACTGATTGGCCAGTTCCCGCAGAAAATTTTCATCCGGTAATCCATCTGGCAGCCCGAACCCTGCCGGTCCTTCCGGAAATCCACCGAACGGTAAAGCGTTTGTACTCATGACGGCCATTTATATTCGTGATACCGATCTACAGCCACGTCATCGAGAACAGCCAGGGCGTCATCGACCAACACGGCCAGCGAACAATATAAAGACACCAGGTAAGAAGCAATGGCCTGGTGGTTAATACCCATAAAGCGAACGGAGAGACCCGGGGACTGTTCGCCCGGCAACCCCGGCTGATACAGACCGACGACGCCCTGGCGGCTTTCGCCGGTACGCAGCAGCAGGATCTTCGATTTACCATTCTCCACAGGAACTTTATCGGAAGGAATCAGTGGCAATCCCCTCCACGTCAGGAATTGTGATCCAAACAGCGAAACAGTTGGCGGCGGTACTCCCCTGCGGGTACATTCGCGACCGAAAGCAGCCACAGCCGATGGATGCAAGAGGAAA
>PMUF01000556.1 GCA_003167015.1 Chitinophagaceae bacterium
TCCAGCCCCCTATATACGAAAAAAGGGTGCCTCAACTTTTGAGACACCCTCTTTTTTATTCTTCCTCTGTCCTCCGCCGTGGCCGGATGAAGTCCAGGGGATTGCTGCGGAAGTAGCGCCAGAGAATGCCCAGGAATTCAGGATATTCCCGGATACGGACCCCGCGGGATCGGGCGGCGACGATGAAGGCCAGTGAAAAGCTGACCAGGAAATTCAGAAATCCGATGCCTAGCACGCCAAGAAGGACGGTCACCAAATACCAGGTGCGGACATTGGCAAAGCCCAGGCCATACACGGCCAGGGTAACATTACCTGCCGAAATGGTGATATGCCGGATATCGAAACGGATTCCGAATATTTCCCCGATGAAGCCGGCCATACCGAGGAAGAAACCCAGGCAGATATTGCCGATCAGCGCCCCCGCATGCTTTTGCACATAATCGGACAGGCGGCGCAGTCTTTCAGGCCGCATGGACAGGCGCAGCAGTGGATGGGTCTGCAGCCGGCGGCTGACCTGGCTGTATTGTATCTTGTTCTGCACATAGCCGGCGATGATGCCGCTGAGGAAGAGGAACACCCCCGTATTGCAGGCGTATAGCAGCGAGAGACTTTGCCACGGATGCTGGTCGCGCAGCATGTGGGCGGCCGTTTCACCGGATACCAGCTTGGCGCCGAAAAGCTTTTCGTACCCCCACGCGAGTAGCCAGACACCCGGAAAGACGATCAGCAGGTTGCCGGCAAAAGAGGCGATCTGGCTGCGCGATACCTTGGCCACCGTAACCGCCAGGTTATACAGGTTCGGCTGATGGGTATTCTTCCTGGTGTCCAGCGAACTGGCTACCGCACTGGCCGTGAAGGCAGGTTGCTTGGTCGCCAGCGTGGTATGGGTATCTTCGATAAGGATGAAGCCCAGGCTGTAATTGATGCTGTAGGCGAAGCCATGCCAGAAGATGGCCATCGGAAGGCGGATGAGGAGATTCTTGATCAGCACGACGAGGCAGACCCATGCCCCGCCGCCCATGGCGCTCCACACCATGGCCCTGTATTCCGTCCAGGTGGACGTGATATACTTATTTCCCTTGGCGCCCTTATGCTCTGCAATCTGGTAGGCGAGATAGCCCAGGGATTGGGACATGAACTCGAGGATACTGTTCTTCCTGTTCTCGTTCCGGACCAGCATGCGGAACAGCTCGACGAACTTTCCCACATCGAAGTGATGATCTTTGTCGACCAGGTCGACCAGAATGGACATCCTGTCCAGCCGGTTAGCCAGCAGCAACAGCATATAGGTCTGGTGAAGCGAGGCGCCCCGCTGGCTGTGATGGTCGCGGACATAGATGATGCACTGATCACACCGGTCGAGTAACAAAGCGAACCGGCCCGAGAGCTGCCGCAGCGGGGAAAGCACTTCGTCCTCTTCCATGACGGGCGCTTCCGGCCGGGCCCGGTCGCCGGCTTCGCCTTCCGTGGCGCCGGCATCTTCACCGGCAGCAGCGACGGCCAGCAGTGCGGCGGGGCGATTGATATTCAATGCCGCCTCGAGTTCATGCACCAGGTAGTTTTGCCGGACAAAGGGATTGTCGTCGCGGTCTTCTTCCGGAATATACTGCAACACCTCTTTTTCAAGCCCCAGCTGCGCGACCTGGAAAGAAAGGGTCTTGAGCGAGGTGACCAATTGGTGCAGGATGCGATAGTCGTCGATATGCAGGGACAGGCCCAGGCTTTCGAAGAATTGTATCCAGTGGGCACGGGGAATATCTTCGACCCACTGATAGTCATGATTACGGAAAAAGACCCTGTTGAGGACATACAGGAAGTCATGTTCATTCTGCAGCGGGGGCAGCAGCTTGTGACGCAGTCTGCCGAAGAACTCCTGCCAGAATCCGCGTGCCAGCGGAATGCCGCTTTCCATCAAAGCCGAAGACAGGTCCGTTCGTACCAGTTGAGAAAGAATGGCATGCTGCAGATTGTTGAGCAGGACAGGACTTTTATGCAGGGCTGCCGTAACACGGGCCAGGTTGGCCGCAGCATCCCGATGTCCGCGTGAAGGGCGGATGACGGAAAAGAAAGACACCAGGAAGTCGAGCCCCGCCTGGCTGTCGGAAATGGGCAGGACAGTACTGCGTGCAGATACAGTCTCAATAAAGTCAGGTTGTTTCTTTTTCTTTCGTCCAAACATAATCGCTATTTAAGTCCCGTGTTCACCGGTCTCCGGGCAAGAGGCCTGTCGCGGACGAATGCTCCTCCGATCATCACCTGGTCGATCAGGTCCGAACCGAAGGCATAGGGAAGATATGCCAGGGAGGACAATGGCCGGGTAATGATCAGGTTGGCCCTTTTCCCGGGTGTAATACTGCCCAGCTCATGACCCATCGACATGGCATAGGCGCCGTTGACGGTGGCGGCATTGATAGCCTCTTCCGGCAGGAGTCGCATCTGGATGCAGCTCATGGCGACCACCAGGTTCATATTTCCGCTGGGAGAAGAACCGGGGTTGTAATCGGACGCCAGGGCAATGGCACAGCCGGCATCCAGCAGGTCTCTGGCAGGCTGGAAAGGCATGCGCAAAAAAAAGGCGGCCGTCGGCAGCAATGTGCCGATGGTATCCGAACCGGCCAACGCCCCGATGGCCGAAGTATCCATAGTCTCCAGGTGGTCGACGGACAAGGCGCCCAGCCGGACACCCGTCTCGACCCCGCCCGACAGGTGCAGCTGGTTGGCATGAATTTTAGGCCGCAGGCCGTATTGGATACCTGCCCGCAGGATCTGCTCGGTCTCGGGTATATCGAAAAACCCTTTTTCACAAAACACATCGATATAATCGGCCAACCCTTCGCGGGCGATGACCGGCAGCATCTCCCGGATGATCAGATCGATATATCCCTGGTGATCGTCCCGATACTCAGGTGGATACGTATGAGCGCCCAGAAAAGTAGCTTTGATGGACAACGGCGATTTTTCCTTCAGCTTCTTGATGACACGCAGCATTTTCAGCTCGCCTTCGACAGTCAGGCCATATCCGCTCTTGATCTCGACGGCGCCGGTACCCAGCCGGGCCAGCTCCTGCAGCCGCTGCCACGCGGCATTGAACAAAGCATCTTCCGTCGTATCGGCCAGCTGACGGGCGGAGTTCAGGATACCGCCGCCCCTGGCGGCAATCTCCGCATAGCTAAGCCCCCGGAGCTTGTCGACGAACTCAGCCTCCCGGCTGCCGGCATATACCAGGTGGGTATGACTATCACACCAGGCCGGAAGAACAAAACGGCCGCCGGCATCGATGGCCCTCGCAGAAGGATTACCCGTCTCCGCGGTAGGATCATTCTCAATCAACAGGCGCAGATCCCGCGGCAGCGCCGGCATGGCTCCATAGGCCGCAATCCTGTCGTCTTCTATGTGTATCCATGCATCGTCGATACAAGGCAGATCTGCCAGGGCAGCCCCCCGCAGCAGACAGCTTTCCTCCCGGGTATTCACCAATCGTTTGATGTTGTAAATCAATCTGGATGACATGCCGTAATATACTTATTTCTCCGCTTCACCAGCAGAAAGAAATGAGAAAAGTTGTCTCCTCGAATGATAGTGAATGGTTGACGAAACAGCAGAGATTGGGAAAAAGCAGATGAGATAATTTGAAAAAATCTTTCCAACAAAAATGTCCACCTTTGTGGGCATCGTAATATTTAAGGTCACTGAAAGCTGCTTGGCCAGCTGTATCAGGCGGGATATAAGCGAGAACCTTGCATCCTCTTTGAAATTCTTTCTGATCCAAAGATAGAGAAAATGTCTCAAAATTGCCTTGCACCCGCTACTATTCATGAAACAGATGCCAGGATAACAACGATGTCTTTTTCTAACTGATCCAGATTTAAGTATATTATATCCCACACTATCGTATCATCAATACCAAAATAATCGTGGACAATGATGTTCCTGAATCTTTCACCTCCCGCCAGTCAACAGAAGGATATTTATCCCTAAAAGACTTGTCGATTCTTGCAACTGCTTCTCCAATAATTGAAAAATTCCGTTCTACGGCGTGCTTGGTTTTGAGATCACCCAAGTACATATCAAAAGTTATACCTCTTGTAAAATCTTTTATGTTGCCGATGGCTTCGAGTATATCCTGAAGCAATGATGGAATATCTCTTTCAGACATGAATCAGGCTTTTTTCCACGAAAGGAAGATAACGGGGCTTGATAGCCCGGCGGGAAACAAGATCGATTTTTTGTTTGAATAGGTCCTCTAATTCGTGCGCCAATTTGATAAATCCGATCCCGATGCGACCATTAAAATCAACCAATATGTCAATATCGCTTTTTTCATTGTAGTCCCCACGAGCATAGGATCCAAATATCCCCAATTCAGAAATAGGATAACGACCTTGCAATTCAGGCTTTTTCCGGCTGAGTAAGTCTAGAATTTGCTCCTTAGTGTACATAGAACAAATTTACAAAAAAATGGTCGCCCAAGCAAATGGAGAGATTCAGGTGGTACTGCGCCCCGAATCGGGAGAACCTTACCATTGGCCGCGTCAACTCGTAGGGTACTCCATCCTCTGCTTCGACCGCTTCCAGGTGGGTCAAGTTTTGGTCGGTGAAGCTTTGAGTTCTATAAAAAGTCGGCTTTGTCCAGTTTGCGGCCGATACGGCAGGCGGCATTGATGAGCCCGACATGACTGTAAGTCTGTGGAAAATTTCCCCATTGTGATCCGTCCGTGGTAGCATCCTCGCTGAAAAGGCCCAGGTGGTTGCTGAAGGACAGCAGCTGGTCCAGGTTGCGGATCGCATCGTCGACACGGCCTACGCAAGCCAGCGCATCGACATACCAGAAGGCGCAGACAAGGAAGGTGCTTTCGGGAAAGCCGAAATCATCATAATGCTTATAACGGTAGAAGAGTCCTTTGTCCGTCAGGAGTTCTTTTTCCAGGGCGGCAATATGGTCTCTGGCCTTGTCGGAACGATGATCCAGGTAATCCATCGTGATCAGGGACAGGGTGCTGGCGTCCAGATTGACCGTGCCGATGGCCTGGGTATACAATTTCCGTACGGGATCGTAGGTCTTTCCGATCAGTTGATCGGCTTCCGCTACAATGTGCCGTGCTTTCTGCATCAGCTCGCGGTCATTAAACAGGGCAGCGATCTTATAAGCGGCCTTTGCGCCTGCCCAATGGAACAACAGGGTATACGTATGTACCTGCACTTCTTTCCGGAACTCCCACAGGCCGGAGTCCGGCAGGGATAGGGTACGTTCGATCTGGCCCAGCAGCCAGGGAACGACCTTGTTGTAGCTCCGCTTTTTTTCAAAGATGAGCCTTTTATCCGAATAGAGAGGCAGCAGGCTGACCAGCACCTGGCCATATACGTCATGCTGTGACTGGATATAAGCCTTGTTGCCTATCCGCACCGGTTTATTGCCCAGGTAACCATCCAGGTCGAGAGCTACCTCATAGAGTTTTTTATCGCCGGTCACCGAATACAGCGGCTGCAGGGAATCGGTAGCGTTACGCAGGATGTTGTAGATAAAATCGAAATATTTTTCCAGCTCTCCGAAATGACCGATCTGGTTGAAGGCCCTCAGCGTATAGTGCGCATCGCGGAACCAGCAATAGCGATAATCCCAGTTGCGGGTGCTGTCGTGGAATTCCGGCAGACTGGTAGAGCCCGAGGCGATGATGCCGCCCGTGTCTTCGTATTGATGCAGCTTCAGCGTGAGGGCTGATCTTATGATCTCTTCCTGGTAAATATCCGGCAGATAGGAGCTCTTGACCCAGGACTGCCAGTCTTCGGTCGTCTTGCGGATAAATTCGTCCGCCGTCTCTTTCAGCGGAGCCTCCAGCGGTTCGCCATAAGTCAGGACGAGATAACGGTCCTGGTCCAGGACAAAGGATTTCTCCCGAAGAATATAGGTCAGCGGGATATCCGTCGTCAGCCGTACCTGTTGTTCCAGGTTCAGATAGCGGATGTGGTTGCTGCCGATGACCGGTTCGGGGATCAGGTTGCCGTAGTCGCCTCTGGGCTGACAGCTGACGGTAATGGCCGGCTCGCCTTCCAGCAGCTCGATCTTCCTGATCAGCATCAGCGGCCGGAACTGCCGCTCATAGATCCGTATCCTGGGCGCACAATCCTTCACGACAAATTTCCCGTCCCGGCAGGTAAATTCTGTACAGAGTACGTTCGTATTGGGGATATAATATTGACGGGAATGACTGTCTTCGTCGGTCGGGCGAATGCTAAAATGACCGCCACGCTGCTCGTCCAGGAGCGATCCGAACAGGAAGCTGCTGTCGAACCGCGGAAGACACATCCATTTGACATCCGCCATCGTGTCGATATAAGCCAGGTACGTACAGTTGCCTACGACACCCATGTTGTATTTGTGAACCGCCATAATTTTTTCAGCTTGTCTGTTAGTGATGCGCCTCGGGCAAGTGAGCCTCCGGTTCGCTGTTTTGTACCTTTTGCGGCTGTAGCAGGGATTGCAGCAGGGGTAACACCTGCTGCTGCGACAGGATCGTATACTGCGCGGAAGAAGCGCCATTGTTGACCTTGATCGTGTAAGCCTCTCCTTCGAGGGCTTTGAACATATCTTCATCGGTCGTATCGTCTCCCATGCACAATACAAAATCGGGGTCCATCTCGCCCATGATCTTCAGGGCAGTGGCGCCTTTATCGAAACCGCCGATCCGGACCTCCACTACTTTATTGCCGTCGATCACCTGCAGCGTGGTATTCTGGATCAGTTGAGACAGCGTATTCAGTAATTCCCTCGAGCGGGAGAACCCGAGGCCTGTCTGGGTATTCCGGTAATGCCAGGCGATGGTGTTCGTCTTCTCTTCGACAAAAGATCCGGCGCACCGCAGGACAAACAGCTGCATGATGCGTCTGATCTCATCCTTCCACAGATCGGATACCGATACCAGCTGTTGCCAGCCGGCATTTCTCATTTTGAAACTGGCGCCATGCTCAGCCACCAGGCTGACCGGCATCTGGCCCAGCCAGCGGTCGAGGGAAGCCACGTCCCGGCCGCTGATGATGACCACATGATTTTTAGGGTCGGCGGCCAGGCGGTTTAAGAGATCCCGCACGGCATTATCCGGCGCCGCTTCCGACGGTATCCGGGAAAAAGGCACGAGAGTGCCGTCATAGTCAAGCAGCAGCAGGCGGTTCTTTGTCCGCTGGTAGTGCTTGTGGATAGAGGCCATTGTCTTGTCGTCCAGCAGCTTCACCTTCTGTTTCTGCTGCTCCTGTTTGACCTGGATCAACTGGTCCATGAAATCATTCACCCATTTGAACACGTCGTACTCCTGCAGCCGGCGCTGCATGAGCCCTATACGGTTGCGCTGTTCGTAAAGAGGCATAGCGAGAGCCCGCGTAATGGAAGAAGCCACGTCGGAGGTATCGGTGGGGTTGACGAGTATCGCCTCGCTCAGCTCACTGGCAGCCCCGGCCAGCTCACTGAGTATCAGTACTCCACGGCCTGTGCTGCTGGCCACATATTCCTTGGCGACCAGGTTCATCCCATCCCGCAGTGGCGTGATCAGGGCGACATCGGCAGCCTGGTACAGGGCGACCAGTTCCTTAAAGGAAAGATGATTGTAGCGGTAGATGACGGGCTGCCAGCTGATGGTGGAAAAACGGCCATTGACAGTGCCGATTTTCTCTTCGATCAACTTCTTTCGGTCGTTGTAGGCAGGGATAGTACTCCTCGATGGCACAATATTCAGGATGAAGACCATTTTCTCCCTCCACTCGGGGTACCGCTCCAGGAAATATTCAAAGCCGTTCAGCCGGTGCATCAGCCCCTTGCTATAGTCGAGCCGGTCAACCGAAAAAATGATCCTTTTGTTTTCCAGATCCTTGCGGATCTTATCCCGCATCTCTTCTACCTCAGCGTCGCTTGCAGTATCATGAAACTTATTGTAATCGATCCCGATAGGAAAAAGATCGATGCGGATCAGCCGGTCCTGGTACTGCAAATTGTGAAAATAGTTG
Source organism: Chitinophagaceae bacterium (assembly GCA_003167015.1). Lineage (GTDB taxonomy): Bacteria > Bacteroidota > Bacteroidia > Chitinophagales > Chitinophagaceae > Puia. Next base: position 7,993 of record PMUF01000556.1, read on the forward strand.
TCTACGCCCAATAACATTTTCACCGACTGCAGGAAATGCTGCACATAATCGTAGGTATGGAAGCCGATCAGGTCAGCCCCCATGACGCCATGCAGCAACGTCTTTTTCCATTCGGTGGGCAACAGGCGAAAGATCTCGTAAGAAGGAAAAGGGATATGCAGAAAAAAGCCGATGGTCGCCTCCGGTCTTTTCTGCCGCAGCAGGTGTGGAAGGAGCATCAGTTGATAGTCGTGTATCCATACCTGGTCGCCGGGCTCCAGTAAAGGCACGATCTTTTCGGCAAATAACTGGTTCACCTGTACGTAAGCGTCAAAATACTGGACTTCATAATTGGCAAGGTTGGAAAAATAATGAAAAAGAGGCCAGAGGACGGAATTCGCGAACCCGTTGTAATAGTTCTCGTACAGGTCTTTATCCACAAAAACGGGCAGTACGTCAAAATCCTGGTCAACGGTCTGCGAAGCGATGACCTGGTCCCAATCTTCCTGAGGAAAATCCGCCACACCCATCCACATTTTACCCGTCAGGTCACTCCTTTGGGCTGACGTATTTTCAAAATAGCTTTTAATCGCGGAGACCAGCCCGCCCGAGCTCTGTCTGAGGCTGATCTTTTCTCCTTCCTTGTCAAGGGAGAAAGGTAAACGGCTGGAAATGATGATTAAACGACCCATTCCAACAATAGGGCCAAGCAAA
>PMUF01000138.1 GCA_003167015.1 Chitinophagaceae bacterium
GTATAATGCGTTTGGTCAGCATAATTCCGATATTTCATTCAACGTAATCAACCCCTCATAGATCGCCTTGCCGATGATCACCCCTTTGCATCCGATCTCCGCCAGCCGCCGCACATCGTCCATGCCACTGACCCCGCCGCTGGCAATAAAATGCAGGTCAGGGAATTTGTCGACGATATTCTTGTACAGATCTATCGACGGCCCTTGCAATAACCCATCCTTGCTCACATCCGTACAAAATACTTGCCGGACACCTTTCTCTATATACTCCTCGATAAAATCGTATATCCACCGATCGGTCGTCTCCAACCATCCGCTGACAGCTATCTTCTCATCCTTAACATCCGCTCCCAGCAAGAACCGGTCTGCCCCGTATTGTTCCAGCCAATGGACGAACAACGCTCCGTCCTTCACCGCAATACTTCCTACCGTCGCCAGCACCGCCCCTGAATTGAACACGATGTCCACATCCGCCGCCGTCTTGATGCCGCCGCCGAAATCGATCACCAGCGAGGTCTTGCCCGCCAGCGCTTCCAGCACCTTCCAGTTCTTCACCTTACCGGCCTTCGCGCCGTCCAGATCTACCAGGTGCAGCCGTCGCAGCCCCGCATCTTCAAAGGCCATTGCCACCTCCAACGGATGCTCATTATAGATCTTCTTCTGCGAATAATCACCCTGGGTGAGCCGCACACATTTTCCGTCGATGATGTCTATAGCCGGAATGATCTCCATCAGCTGAATTGTTTTTCCATTTTAATATAGGTATACCCCTTTTCTTCCCAGGGATTTCCGACCGGCTTCATGTCAAACTTCTCATACAGGCTTTGGGCCGTAGTCCTCGCATTACACCATATGCTGGTAGCCGATGCCGACTCGGCCAAATCCATGATGTGCTCCAACAACAAACTACCGTAGCCTTTACCCTGGTACGCTGGCAGCGTGGCAAATTTCCTGAACCGACAGACATTTCCATCTCTGAAGAAGGAGATGACCGATATCGGCCTGTTCTCTATATAAACCCCCAGATGAATGCCTACCTGATCATTCTCCAATTTAGCTCCATCAATACTTCGTTCCGGAAACAAGACCTCTCTTCTAAGTCGCCATACAGTATCCAGGTCAACTTCTTTTATCTGTATATGCCTCGTCATAAGGATATAAAGTTTTTGAGGATCTTTTCTCCCGCCTGCGCAGATTTCTCCGGATGGAACTGCACCCCATAAAAATTATCTCTGTGCAGGCCGGCGCTATAAGGCTGCACATAATCGGTTGTTGCCACGGTATGATCCCCCAGCGAGGCGTAATATCCATGCACAAAATAACAATAGCTGTTTTCCGCCACCCCCGCAAACAACGGCGTCCGCAAATCATAAATATTATTCCACCCGATCTGTGGAACCTTCAGCGTCCCCGCAGCCGGATCGAACTTCTTTACCTTTTCATCAAAAATCCCCAGACACTGCGTGTCATTTTCTTCGCTGTAACTACACATCAGTTGCAGACCCAGACAAATCCCCAGCACCGGCTGCCGCAACCCGCGGATCAGCACATCCAATCCACGATCCCGCAAATAGCCCATCGCCGTACTCGCCTCCCCTACCCCCGGGAAGATCACCTTATCAGCCGCCCGGATTTCCGCCGCATCATCCGTGACGATAGCTTCGGCACCGATCCGCTCCAGCGCATAGAGCACCGATTGGATATTGCCCGCATTATATTTGATGATGGCCAGATTCATGTCAGAATAGTTGAAAGAAATTTCTTAGTGGCCCCGGTAATATCCGGGACATGCCCCGCCCCACCGCCGGCCGCCTCACCCTCCGCATCCGCACTCTCCAACGCCCGGATATATGCCGTTCCGATGATCGCCCCATTCGTATGCAGGCATGCCGCCTCAAAACTAGCCCTGTCCCGTATACTAAAGCCTACTAATACCCTGTTCCTCAATCCCATCCCCTCCAGCCGCCTGAAATATTCCTGCTGCTCATTCAGATCTTTATTCTTCCCCGTCGTCGAAGAAGACGACACCGCATACAGAAAGCCCGTACTCAACGCATCCACCTGGCGGATCCGCTACGTCGACCTCTCCGGCGTCACCAGGAAAACAAAATCCAGCCCGTATTTCCGGATGATAGACCCATATTCCGTCTCGTATTCATAGATCGGCAGATCCGGAAGGATCAACCCGTCCACACCTGCCGCAGCCGCCGCCGCACAAAACCGGTCAAAGCCATACTGCAACACCGGGTTCATATATCCCATCAGTAAGACCGGCACCCGGATCGACGACCTGAAACCCTTCAACTGGTCGAACAAGGTGGCAATCGTCATCCCATTGGCCAACGCCTTGCCATTGCTGACCTGGATGACAGGCCCGTCTGCCAGAGGATCACTGTACGGCATGCCCAGCTCAATCATGTCGGCGCCATTGTCCTGCAAGGCTTTCATGACTTCCAGCGTGCTGTCCAGCCGCGGATACCCCGCCGTACAATAGATACTCAGTATGTTCTTTTTCTTTTTTACAAACAGATCCTCTATCCTACTCATGATCAAGGCCCTCCTCCATCGCTCGCATATACGTCGCCATATCTTTATCTCCCCGCCCGCTAAGGCAAAGGACGACCGTGTCTTTTTCATTCAGCTGCAGTTGGCCGAGCGCCGCAATCGCATGCGCCGATTCCAGCGCAGGAATAATGCCTTCCAGCCGGGTCAGTTCGAAAGCCGCCGCCAACGCCTCTGCATCTGTCGCGCTCAGGAAGGTCGCCCGGCCGCTGGCATATAAGTGCGCATGCAGGGGGCCGATACCGGGATAGTCAAGGCCCGCGGAAATGCTATGTGGCTCCACCACCTGCCCGTCTTCCGTCTGCATCACATAGCTGCGGCTGCCATGCAACACCCCGGGCTTGCCTAACTGCGTAGTGGCCGCGCTCTTGCCGCTGTGAACACCCTCTCCTGCTGCCTCCACTGCAATCAGTTCCACACTGCCCTCGTCGAGGAAGTGGTAGAAAGCCCCCGCGGCATTACTTCCCCCGCCCACACAAGCTATCACATGCGTAGGCAGCTCACTTCCCGTCTTTTCCTTCAGCTGCACCCGCGTCTCTTCACTGATGATACTCTGAAAACGGGCCACCATATCCGGATAAGGATGCGGTCCCACCACGCTGCCGATGATATAATGTGTGTCGGAAGGGTTATTGATCCAGTCACGTATCGCCTCATTGGTAGCATCTTTCAGCGTCTTGCTACCGCTGACCGCCGGCACGACCTTCGCCCCCAGCATTTTCATCCGCGCCACATTCGGAGCCTGCCGCTCGATATCCTTCTCCCAAGTATAAACGATGCACTCGATCCCCTTCAGCGCACAGACAGTAGCCGTCGCTACCCCATGCTGGCCTGCCCCCGTCTCGGCGATGATGCGGGTCTTGCCCATCCGCCGGGTGAGGAGCGCCTGCCCCACCACGTTGTTCAATT
>PMUF01000441.1 GCA_003167015.1 Chitinophagaceae bacterium
GCTTCATACGGGCCCTATGCCCGGGCGATGGTCCGCATCTGCAAGGAGGAAAGTTTTCATCAGCGGCAGGGGTTTGAGATCCTGATGGTGCTCAGCAAGGGCAGCGAGGCCCAGCGAAGGATGTGTCAGGATGCCATCGACCGGTGGTGGTGGCCTTCGGTGATGATGTTCGGACCTAATGATGAATCATCTCCCCATACGGCGCAGAGCATGCGATGGAAGATCAAGCGCTTTAGTAATGATGACCTGCGGCAGCGGTTCGTTGATGTTTGCGCCGAACAAGTGAAACTGCTGGGGATGCGCCTGCCGGACGACCAGCTGAAATGGAATGAGGAAAAGCAGCACTATGACTTCGGGCCGATTGACTGGGAGGAATTTCGACAGGTCATTAATGGCAACGGACCTTGCAATAAAGAAAGGCTGGCGGCGCGGGTACAGGCGCATGAGGATGGCGCCTGGGTGAGAGAGGCAGCGATGGTGCATGCTGAAAAAAGAAGACAGCGGGCTGCGCCTGATCGGTATAAGGTGGCTTGATTAATCAATCTTACGATATGACGGAACAGCAATGGCCGCTCTGGGAGGTTTTCATCCGGAGCAAACAGGGCCTGGATCACAAGCATGCGGGCAGCATTCATGCCGCCGATGCCGCGATGGCGATTGAAAACGCCAGGGATGTGTATACCCGCCGGATGGAAGGGGTGAGCATCTGGGTGGTGGAAAGCAAGTATATCCATGCATCGAATCCTGATGAGGCCTCCTCTCTCTATGACCCTGCCAATGATAAAATATATCGTCATCCGACTTTTTACGATCTGCCGGATGAACTAAAGCATATGTAATCCATGGACCGCAACTCCCATATCAATTATATTTTACAGCTGGCGGACAATGCCCTGGTGCTCGGGCATCGGAACAGTGAATGGACCGGGCATGGGCCTATCCTGGAGCAGGATATTGCGTTGTCGAATATTGCCCTGGACCTGATTGGGCAGGCGAGATACTTGTACCAGTATGCGGCAAAGCTGGCTGCGGGTGAAGTAACTGAAGATACACTGGCATATGGCCGGGATGCGTGGGATTTCCGGAACTGTCTGCTGGTGGAGCAAACGAATGGAGATTGGGGGAAGACGATCCTGCGACAGTTTTTATTCAGCGCCTGGCAGTATTTTTTTTATGAGCAGCTACAGCAGAGCCGTGACAGTGAGCTGGCGGCGATAGCTGAAAAAGCATATAAGGAAGTCGTATATCATCTGCGGTGGAGCAGCGAATGGGTGATCAGGCTGGGAGACGGGACGACGGAAAGTCATCAGCGGATGGAGAAGGCACTGGAGCTGCTGTGGAAGTTTACGGGTGAATTTTTCGTGCCGGCAGGATATGAAAAGGAAGGGATAGGAATAGCCGTCGATCCGGCCGTGATCAGACCTTTGTGGGAAGACAAAGTAAATGAAGTGTTGGCAGAAGCGGGGCTGAGGGCTAATCCGGAGACATGGATGCAGACGGGCGGAAAGGAAGGCCGGCATACAGAAGAGCTGGGATACCTGCTGGCGGAGATGCAATTTTTACAAAGAGCTTATCCCGGGTGCGAATGGTGATCAATAACGATATGTCAATCCGGCGCATCTGGTCGCTGATAGAGCAGGTCAATGATCCGGAAGTGCCTGTGCTGTCGGTGGTGGACCTGGGTATTATCAGGGATGTCCGTGCGGCAGAGGGAGAAATCGAGATTACTTTGACGCCGACCTACAGCGGATGCCCTGCGATGGATGTCATCCGGATGAACATCAGGATGGTCCTGCTGGAGCATGGTTACAATAATATTACACTCACGACGGTGCTCTCACCTGCCTGGACAACGGACTGGATGAGTGAGCAGGGGAAGGAGAAGCTGAAGGCTTATGGCATTGCTCCGCCGCTGCCGGTACAGCAGTTTTGCCGGCCGGACCTTTTCGGGCAGGAAGAAGCTATCGGGTGCCCGCATTGTCATTCCTATCATACTACGCGGATCAGTGAGTTCGGGAGTACAGCGTGTAAGGCGCTTTACCGTTGTGAAGACTGTAAGGAGCCTTTTGATTATTTCAAGTGTCACTGACTAATTTTGTATTTTTGGAGTATGGGGACCGTCTTATTCGAGATCCGCGACCAGATCGCATTCATCACGTTGAACCGACCGGACAAACTGAACAGCTTTACCCGGGAGATGGCCTTGCTGCTGCAAAACAGACTGGATGAGTGTGCAAGCCTACATGAGGTCCGGGCCGTCTATCTGACGGGGGCGGGTAAGGCATTTTCGGCGGGACAGGACCTGGCGGAAGTAACCGATCCTCAAGGGCCGGGGCTGGAAAAGGTGCTCATCGAGCAATACAATCCTATCGTTACGCGTATCCGCAATCTCCCGAAGCCGGTGGTAGCGGCAGTGAATGGGGTGGCGGCCGGGGCCGGTGCGAATATTGCGTTGTGCTGTGATATTGTGGTGGCGGCACAATCGGCCGCATTCATCCAGGCGTTTTCGAAGATCGGGCTGATACCCGACAGCGGCGGCACGTATTTTCTTCCGCGGCTGGTGGGCTGGCAAAAGGCCATGGCGATAGCTATGCTGGGCGATAAGGTCGGTGCCGCAGAAGCAGAGCGGATGGGGATGATCTATAAAGTTTACGACAATGAGGAATTCGGCGGGGCTTCCCGGGCATTGACTGCAGTATTAGCACAGTTGCCTACACGGGCTTTGGCATTGACCAAACATGCTTTTAATTATTCGGCTAACAATACGCTGGAAGAGCAGCTGATCCTGGAGGATGAACTGCAGCAGAAAGCGGCGCTGACAAAAGACTACAAGGAAGGGGTTGCATCCTTCCTGGAAAAGAGACCTCCGATGTTCAGGGGCGAATGAGTCGCTCACCAAAAAAATTAATTCCTATGCTTTACGAATTTAAAGGCCACCGGCCTATAGTGGATCCCTCTGCCTTTGTACATCCGCAGGCGGCGGTAACGGGGGATGTCTCCATTGGCAGGAACGTATATATAGGTCCCGGGGCTGCCATCCGCGGGGACTGGGGCCGGATCATCATCGAAGACGGCTGCAATGTGCAGGAGAGCTGCACCATTCACATGTTTCCCGGAGTAACGGTAAGGTTGAAGGAAGGGGCGCATATCGGGCACGGCGCGATCGTCCATGGCGCCGTCATCGGCCGCAACTGCCTGATCGGGATGAACAGCGTGATCATGGACAACGTGGAGATCGGAGACGAATGTATCATCGGGGCGCTGACCTTTATCAAAACGGGAGAAAAGATTCCCCGTCGAAGTGTAGTCGCCGGTAACCCGGCTAAGATCCTGAAGGAGGTCACCGACGAAATGTTGCGATGGAAGACCGAGGGAACGGCAATATACCAGGCGCTGCCGGGAGAGATGCGGGAGAGCTGGGGTCCGGTGGACGAAGGAGAGGCGGAATGGCGGAGGAGATTAGAGGTAACAGAATACATTCATATCGGTGATCATCCGGGCAACAAGCCTTATAAGCCATGGAAAGAAGCATCAGAAGAGCCTGAGGACAATGTAGTGAAAGAGCCTGAGGCCGAATATGATGGCGACAGGCATTTTTCTCTCAAGGATTATCTCGATGTGGAGAAGCACTCGGGATTGCGGCATGAATTTTACCAGGGGACTATTTTTGCAATGGCCGGGGCCAGCCAGGAACATAACAGGATTGTGTTCAACATGACGCGTTCGCTGATCCTACAGATGCAGGGAAATTCCTGCGATATCTTTGGCAGCGATCAGCGTGTTCATATCCCATCCAATTCTCTTTATACCTATCCCGATCTGACTATCGTCTGCGATCCACCTATTATGTCCGGAGAAGAAGGGATGAGCATGACCAATCCTTCCGTCATTATCGAGGTGCTGTCTCCTACAACCAAAGATTATGACAGAACCACTAAATTCAGGCTATATCGGGATATACCCACTTTTCAGGAATACATACTGATAGACTCCCGGTCTGTGCTGGTGGAACATCATTATAAAGATGTAAATGGCCAATGGATATGCCAGACATCTGACCAATTCACCGATAGTCTTGCGGTAAAAACAGTGGACGTCAGTGTTTTATTGAGTGATATTTATAAGGGTACGGGGCTGCTAGGCGCTACGCATTAATGAAGTATATTTGCGCGTGGAGAAATCAAACTTTGTCGATCAGATCAGGATCTTTTGCAGGACCGGCCACGGCGGGGCCGGCAGTAAGCATTTTGCGCATACCAAATTCAACGACATGGCGGGACCTGACGGTGGAGACGGCGGGCGTGGCGCGCATATCATCCTCCGGGGCAGCAAACATCTCTGGACATTGCTGCACCTTCGATACTATAAGAATGTACTGGCCGAAAACGGCGAGAACGGCAGTGGCAACAACTGTACGGGACGATTTGGAAAAGATATTATCATAGAAGTTCCGCTGGGCACTGTGGCAAGGGATGAAGAGACCGGCAAGACAGAAGTGGAAATCCTCGAAGACGGTCAGGAGATCATCTGGTTAAAGGGCGGCAGGGGCGGCCTGGGCAACGCCAGTTTCGCCACGCCCACCAACCAGGCCCCCGAGCATGCCCAGCCTGGATTACCCGGAGTGGAAGGTTGGAAAGTGCTGGAGCTGAAAGTGCTGGCTGATGTCGGACTGGTAGGATTTCCCAATGCCGGCAAATCCACTTTACTGTCAGTGATCACCGCAGCGAGGCCCAAGATTGCCGATTATGCTTTCACTACTCTCACCCCCCAGTTGGGTATGGTGGAATATCGCGAAGGCCAGTCTTTCTGCATGGCCGATCTGCCGGGCATCATCGAAGGCGCAGCGGAAGGCAAAGGCCTCGGCCACCGATTCCTGCGTCATATCGAACGTAACCCTATCCTGCTCTTCCTCATTCCGGCCGATAGCAAGGATCATGCGGAGGAATTCCGCATCCTCGTCGGTGAGCTGGAAAAATACAATCCCGAACTACTGCACAAGCGATTTATCATTGCCATCAGTAAAAGCGATATGCTGGATGCAGAACTGAAAGAGGCGATTGCCCGCGAATTGCCGCCCAACATTCCACATTTATTTATTTCCGCCGTCACTCAACAAGGGCTTGTCGAGCTGAAAGATTTCCTTTGGAAAATTTTGAACGAAAAGCCATCTTAACAAAAAATTTATATAGAAGTATAGCTATTATTCAATTTTGGACGTATTTTTGCGTTATCCAGTACAGAAATCCACTCTGCAGCCTGCCGCACTGATTGCTGCCCCCCGATTGTACCGCCTCCCTGCTTGCGTCTAAGATTGTTGCCTCACATTGCACCCCTTCCGAATTGTTGCCTCATTGTTTTGCCGATACTTCATTGACGGATTTTATCCGCTATATCTGCCTGCCGCCGATTGCCGCGCCGCGCCTGCCTGCCATGTGCATTCGTAATCATCATTAAAACCCATTTATATGAAGTCGTCCATCAGCGCCGTTTTCGGCAAGCTTACCTTTGGAACACTCTTCCTTTTGACTGTCGCCGCAGCGAATGCCCAATCGACCGCCTCCGGGGCCGGTCCCGCAGACAATGCCGCTACGGTCAAGTACCTCGGCACACAAGATGACATGATCGTTTTCAATGTCGCTTATGACAATCCGCAAGGCAACAAATTCCTGGTCACCATCAAAGACCAGGACGGTAATCAACTGTACCAGCGGTTTTACAGCGATAAGTCTTTTTATAAACAGTTCAAGCTGCCCAAAACGGACAAGGATAAAGTCGTCTTTATTATCCGGAATGGCCAGGAAGCGCCTGTAGTGAAGACTTTTGCGGTCAATGTCAACAGCCGTTTCGTGCAGGAAGTCGCTATCAAAAAAATCGATTAATCAGAAAAACCACCTATTTATGAACGCATTATTCATCAACATCCGCAAATCTCTTTTGACTGCCCTGCTGGGCGGCGCCGGCCTCGTAAGCCTGGCGAACGGTAATGGTCCGGTTAACGGCGGGGACAACGCCAATACGGCCGAAGTGAAATATGTCACCCAGAAGGAAGGTGGAGGCATCTTCAATGTCCGGTACAACAATGCCGCCGGCAGCCGTTTTTCCCTGGTCGTACTGGATGCAGACGACGACCAGTTATACAGCTACGTTTGCTCGGAGAAAAATTTCGAGAAGAACTTCAGGCTGGCCGATCCGGAAAACTTTCGCAAGCTGGTCTTCATCATCCGCAATCTGAATGACAATACGACGCAGCGTTTTGAAGTCGAGGCAAGCGGCCATGAAGAAGAAGTGGTAGATGTAAAAGAATTGAAATAAAGCAAGAAGGGTCATCCGATCGACAGATGACCCTTTCTTTTGTACGTTGAATCCCTGCTTATTGAGTGATCGAAGTCGCAGAAGATGTCTTGGATCCCGACGTAAGTTTCGTTATTTCGGTATAACTCAGCGATTTTGCCTCCTGTTTGGTAAGATTGTTGGTGGATAAAACCGATCCGGGGACGATCACATACCGAAAAAAGTAACCCGAATTCGCATAAGTCAGGTCTCCATAAGGAGAAATGACCTGCAAACTCCCTACGGTGAAAAGCGTATAAACGCCATCTTCGCTCGCCAGTTCACCCACCGTATCATTTGTGGATGAGATATATCCGAGGTATGGCAGCACAATACCATCGCTCACGATGGCCTGCGTAATGGCCGAGTTAGTTATCGTCGCCTCGTAAGCAGAATCGCTAGCCACATAACTCGTTGTTATTTCCAGCCACCCGGACGAATAGACACTATCCGCTGTTGTCACATTTGTCGTGTAGGTTTTCTTACAGCCAGTAGTCAGGGAAGCAAAGCCAATTACAATTGCTGCCAGGAAGAAGATTTTTAATTTTCTCACAATGTTTAATTTTAAGGTGAACGATACTTACTATTGATTTATTTTAAGGCTAATTAAGACTAATACGCAAATTTGGTAAAAAAGGTCTAAGGAAAATCGGCAAATTCTTCTTTTTTACCGGCTAATCCCGAATCTACTTCTTTTTCGCCACGGAGACGGGGCTATTATCCTTCCACCGCCAAAGATACAGGCAAGCGTATGTCCGATAGGGGCTCCATTTGGCGGAAATTTTCAGCAGTTTTTCCCGGAAGGCTTTTTTGTCTTCCCGATCGAGCTTATACACGTGGATCATGGCATTCTGAATGCCCCAGTCGTCGATGGCGAAGACGTCTTCCCGTGCCAGGCCAAACATCAGCAGCATTTCCGCGGTCCATCTTCCGACCCCTTTGATCTGTGTCAGGTAGGCGATCACTTCCTCATTCTCCATTTTATTCAATTTCCGGTGGTCGAGCCCCTGTTCGGCGGCGAATCTGGCCACATTCAGCACATAGCTGACCTTGGCATTAGACAGCCCGATCGAGCGTAACGCTGCCGGTGCAACAGCCAGTATCTCCTCCGGCGCGGGCGACCGGCCGCCGAAAAGGTCCAGGAACCGCTGGCGGATGGTATGGGCCACCTTTGTAGACAACTGCTGGCTCATGATGGAGGCGCAGAGGTAGAAGACGATATCTTTTTGCCTGGTGAGGCTGAGCGGCTCGGTATGCCGGTCGATCAGCTGCTTCAATCGCCGATCCTTGCTGAGGTGAGGGAGATGTTCCATTGGCACTTTTTACGCAAACGAATAACTTATTCTCCCATCCTTCTCATCCTTGAGGACAATACCGAGCTGCAGCAGCTGATTGCGGATCTTATCCGAGGTCGCATAGTCCTTACGGGCGCGGGCGTCGCGGCGGATATCGATGAGCAGTTCGACGACGCCGGTAAGCTTGTGATCGTCACCGGCCAATTCCTCTTTCAGTCCAAGGATGTTCTCCACATAATCGGTAAAATATTTTTTCATCATACCGATCGTGGCTGGGTCCAGCGCATCTGGTTTGATCTGGCCGCTCTTGAGGGAATTGATGACGGGCACCAACTCGAAGAGATTGGCCAGCACCTTGGCGGTATTGAAATCATCATTCATGAATTCGTCGAGGCCGAGGAGCAGGCCGCGGACTTTTTCGTCGAGTGCAGGATCGGAGGCTGTACCCGGGTTGGCATCCGGTGATCCGGCAGCTCCGTTACCCTCGGGTGCGCCGAATTTTTTCAGCAGTTCATACGCCTCCCATAGTCTTTTCAGCCCTTT
>PMUF01000374.1 GCA_003167015.1 Chitinophagaceae bacterium
ATATTCAATCGCTGGGGACAAATGGTCTATTCAACTACCGAAAATGGCCAGGGATGGGACGGAACGCTCGGCGGCAGACCACAGGAAACAGGAACATTTGTATATATGGTACAAGGAAAAGACTATACCGGTAAGATCCACTTTAAGAAAGGAACATTCATCCTCATACGCTAGTGCCTGTGAATAAACACCGGCGTAATCACATACCCCGGCGGCGCAAACAATGGATTCTTTAAAAAGGTCGTATCCGTCAACGTATTCAAAAAGGCCGTCAATTGCCCGATCTCGAAATTCGACAAAGGAAGACGGTGCTGCAGGATGGAATCCGTCAGCGGCGTGACGATCATATTCTTTCGGTAATGCTCGAAGACATTCAACAAGCTGAAAAACCGGCCATCATGACCATACGGGTGGGTGATGGCCACATTTCGTAAAGACGGCACCCTGAACTTCAACGAATCCCGCCGATCCCCGGTGATCCTCATCCGCCCGTAATCATTCAGGGTATTGTCCGGCGGTATGCCGGTATTGCGATAAGACAGGTCGGTGAACAAAGGCGCCCGATGGCAACTGCTGCACTTCTGCTGAAAAATACCATAACCCAGCCGCTCCGGCAACAGGAAGGAATCCTTCCCCTGCATCACCCGGTCGTATTTACTGTCCGCACTCACCAGCATCACCAGGAACTGGCTCAACGCCCTACCCATCCGTTGAGTATTGATGGCCGTATCCCCAAAAGCCTCCCTGAACATCCGCACATACGCCGTATCCCGCTGCAGCCTGTGCAGTACCTCCGCGATGGTCTCACCCATCTCGTTCACCGCCGTTAAGGGCGCCAGCGGCTGAAGGTCCAGGTGATTGATGCCGCCATCCCACATAAACTCCTTTTGCCATGCCAGGTTCTGCAGGGCCGGCGCATTCCTGGTCGTCAGCGTATTGTCGATGCCATGGCTCAACGGGTGTTCATAGGTCGCGAAAGCGCCAAACTGCTGGTGACAGCTGGCACACGAAATAGTCGAGTCCTTACTCAACGCCGTTTCATAGAACAATTTTCGGCCCAGCAAAAACCCCTCCTTCGTCAAAGGGTTCTTTTTAAAATCGTATTGCGGCGCCGGCCAACCCGCCGGTACCGGCAGCTTCATTGGGGTCGGCTTTCTCACCCCCATCCAGGCGACCACCATCAAAAGACATCCTATCGTCACGAAAGATTTCATGGCGCGACCGAAAACATGGTAGAATAATTATCCGCTATCCGCATCGCCAGCGCCCCGGGCTCATGACATACCGGCGATGAGGCCAGATGTACCGGCGACTTCCCGTCAAACCATTTCAGTATATCCGCAGTAATCCTCACCCCTCCACCCGTCAACCCGCTCCGCCCCCCCACATCCAGCGTCACCGTCCTCAAAGCATTCGAAGGGTCCTTGTAACCGCCGATGTCCCAGGTGAACCTGTGCGCCGGCGAATGGGCCGAATCACTCTCACCTTCCAGCCGCGCATAGACATAACCCGTATTCCAGGTCCAGAACATCCCCAGCATCGGGTCCAGATCTCCCCCTTGCACCCCACCCGTATTCGCCAGACTGTCCACACCCACCACAAAGCTGATCGTGCGGATATCGGCAAGGTCAGTCGACAGATGCAACACCAGGCTGGAAGAATCGCCCTCGTCCACCAGGTGCGCTTCTTTTAACAACACCTCCTCCTCATGCTCACCGCTAACGCGAATAGCCGAAACATAGTATTTGAATTGCTGGACGGAAAAAATCTCGCCGAAAGAATTGGAATATAACTCCCCCGAAAGCTGCAGCGGCCGGTTGCCTGCACAATTCTGAAACCGGATCATCAGGGGATGATGGACAACCGGCCTCAGTCCAAGCACCAGCACCAGTCCGGAAAAATAAAGGATACATCGGAATGGGCTCATCATTTTCCAAAGATAACCCTATTTTCACCGCTTGCTCCCATCGGGACCCATCATAGTTTAACGAAATTAATGGTTGTAGTTTTACCCGGTACGCTAACCCTTAGCAGGTAATAGCCGGACGGGAGATTGGACGTGCTGAGTTGCAGGACCGAATTGGTTGAATAGGGAGCCTGGTCGATCAGCACTTTTCCGGAGAGATCCAATACCTGCATCCGTTGAATGAGGACCTGACCACTATTGACCAACGTAACCTGGTTGGCAACCGGGTTGTTTTGCAAATGAACACCGGTCGCGACATTTCCAACGGAGACCTCTACTATAGACGACCACGATTGTTGGCCGTCTTTATCCACCTCCATGATCCGGTAAAAATCATTTCCTTTGGGCGGGTTCGGGTCAGTGAAGGTATACAACATGACGCCTGCAGTATTGCCGTTGTCCTGGCTGGGTAATTCACCGATGCTGGAGAAATCGGTGCCGTTGGTAGAACGCTCGATGTCAAAAAAATTATTATCGGCCGAATGGTCTGTCGCCCATTGCAGGTTCACAGTGCTGCCTTCGGCCTGGCCACTGAAGGATACCCAGTCGAGAGGCAGCGGTGCCTGTCGTAGTAGCAACCTGGCTGCTGGCAGGTGCCGCCATGGTTGTCTTAAACCAATAGCCGATGCTGAAGTCATTGGCGAGTGCAGTCACCAAACCCGAGGGCAGCGTACCGGTCGAAGTGTTTATGACGAATGCTGTTGCACTATTAGTAGTGCCAAAGCGGTTGACGTCAAAAGATGTCGCGGTAAGGGTGCCGTTATAACCATTGCCGCTCACATCGACGGCAGAATTGTTCAACGGATACCGGGCGACGCTGCCGGCCGGTAATTGGGCCAGGAGTAAAACAGGGATCAAAGAGAGACATAGTACAAGCAATATTTGGTAACGCATAACAACTGATTTACAGAATGCTGTCCGGCATGAAAATCCGGTCACCTACAAATCAGGTCATTAAAAGGGTCATCCGAATATACTCTTTTTATTTATCTTACATGGAATGCTCCCGTGGAAATCCATCATACAATTACAAAAAGACAGCAGCACGCCTGTTTATTTGCAGATTGCCAATTCCATGGCCGCCGAAATAAAAAAGGGCCGTATCGGCCCGGGGATCAAACTGCCCGGCTCCCGGCAATTGGCCAACATACTCGTCATCCATCGCAAGACCATCGTCCGGGCCTACGAAGAATTGGCCGCACAAGGCTGGATCGAAATGCGGGCATCGAAAGGAACCTTCACCAGCCGTGAACTCCCGGAAGTCAAACCCCGTAGGCTCTCCGCCGAAAAGG
This sequence comes from Chitinophagaceae bacterium, assembly GCA_003167015.1. Classification (GTDB taxonomy): domain Bacteria; phylum Bacteroidota; class Bacteroidia; order Chitinophagales; family Chitinophagaceae; genus Puia. The sequence goes on from PMUF01000374.1 coordinate 3,259, forward strand.
CCGCCCCCATGACCTATCCCGCCGAAACAGGTTATCCCGTCCCCGTAAATACGCTCATCAAGACGCCCGCCCACCCCATGCGGCATATGACCGGCTTCCACGAAGGCCCCGATACCCGCCTGATGCCGGTATATGAATTGGTCAGGGCCTATCGCAGCGTCCTCTCGAAAAAAGTCAACCTCCGCTATACCTCCTATGTAGATACGGCCGGCGTGGAAAGATTCAGGAAGGTCCTGTCGGATTACCTCAACAGCAGCCGCGGCCTCAGGACGACCTTTGAAAATATCATGGTGACACGCGGCGGCACCATGGGACTTTACCTCACCGTAGCCGCCTTGTTTAAAAAAGGAGATGCCGTCATCGTCGGCGATACCAATTACTATTATGCCGACCGGACATTCATGCAGGCCGGCATGCAATTGATCAGGGTCAGCGTCGATGACCATGGCATCGACGTGGAAGCCATCGAAAAGATCAGCCGCCGTAAAAAGATCCATGCGGTGTTCATCACCCCCCACCATCATTTCCCGACCACCGTCACCCTCTCCGCTGCCCGGCGAATGAGACTCCTCTCCCTCGCTGCCTCCGCCGGCTTCGTCATCATCGAGGATGATTATGATTACGACTTCCACTATCAGAGCTCGCCCATCCTCCCCCTCGTCAGCGCCGACAACATGGGGATGGTAGTCTATATCGGTACCCTGAGCAAGACTATTTCTCCAGCTATCCGTACAGGTTATGTCGTCGCTCCCGCCAACCTCATTACTGAGCTGGCCAGGCTCAGACAACTGATAGATACCCAGGGCGATCCCCTGATGGAACTGGCCCTGGCAGACATGTTCCAGGATGGGACTATTAAAAGGACGTTGAAGAAGGCGCTCCAGGAGTATCGCCACCGCAGGGACTTCGTCTGCTCGGCCCTTTCCCGCCTGCTCTCGGACAAGATCGATTTCAAAATTCCGGACGGCGGCCTTTCCATCTGGGCCAAATTTCACCCTTCCATTCCCTTGCCGCCCCTCGCGCTGCAACTAAAAGAAAAAGGCATCATCCTCTCCAACGGGCTGATCCATAATACCACCAATGCTACGCTGAACGCCACCCGCATGGGCTTTGGCTGGATGACGGAAAAAGAATCGGAAAAGGCCATCGACATCCTCGACGCCACGATCCGCTACAACACATAATCTCCCCCCGTATCAATGTCATCCGACCTCGCGCCTCAATGACCATCCATCCGCCCCCCTCAATGACCATCCCACTCCGTATAAAGCCCCCTGTCTATGGTAATATTCAACCTCTTCATCATACCCATCGGGTCGAATCCTTCTTTTTTATACTCCTCCTGCACCGCCTCCTTAGCCTTGCTGACCGCTTCCATATCCGCCCAGCGCGCTACCGTGATACAGATCAGATTGCCCTGCTGGTCCTTACGCTCGTAGGCCACATCGGTAATAAAGCCGGGTAAGGTCTTGATAAAGTTTCGGTTAATAGCCGTTCGCTCATGAAATTCACTGATACCTGCAGCCGGGATAAAGAATTTATCTATAAAATTCACGTCCTCCTTCCGCGGCCCGGCGAAAGGCGTCAGATCTACAGGCAGCAGACCCAGTCCCTGCCAAAAGCCCAGCCGGTCGGTCAGGGTTTCCGCCCGCACAATTTTTTCATCTTTCAGCCCAAAAACTGCCATTCCATCGTTGGTGATCGATTTGCGGGTGGCAGGGATATTCCTGAAGGGCCCGCTCTGAGTACCCTGCCATGTCCAGTTGACCACAACTCTATCATCTTCGGCTACCAGATCTTTAATCGTGTAATGGATATCCGGGAAGGACTTAAGCAGCGGCTCCACAAACGCCCGAAATCCGGCCGATCCTTTTTCTCCCTGCGGACCGGTGAAATCAGCGGCGAAAAGATCGGGCAGGAGCCCCAGGTTCCCCTTGTTCAATGATTCTTCAAACAACTTTCTTACGACTTCTTTGTTCCTTTCAATTGTTGACATTGTATTATTTTTGATTGTTAAGCCTGAATAGATCAGCATAGCCAACGCGGCAAGTACTGGTTTCATGTATTATGTTTTCTCAAAAGTACAAGCCCCGGATAGCGAAGAATTGTAAAAAATCATTGATCTTGAAAGTAGAACGATATATCCCGGCCGCCAGACTGCAGCCTTTTATCAAGGATTATATGTTCATCGAAACGGAATCCGAAACGGACAACTGTATCCTGCCGGATACCTCCATCGTCCTGTCTGTCCGGTATCGCGGCCATATATCCATGCAAGAAAATAACCTGCCCGGCGTGGTCTTGTCCGGGATAAGAAAATCGGCAAAAAATATTCATTACGCCGGACAGTCCGGTAACCTGCTGGTCAGATTCACCCCTGGCGGCGCAGCAGCATTCTTCTCAGAGCCGTTGAACGAATGGGTGGACCAAAGCCTGCCCGCAGCCTTCCTCAAAAATTATTCGGACATCCGCCCATTGCCTGACCGGCTGGCAGCATGCGGGACTAAAGAAGAAATGATCGCCCTGCTCGAACAAGTGTTGGTGCCCAGGTTGATCAACTCCAAACCAGACCCGCTCATCTCACTCGCGATCCAAAAGATCCGTTCGGCCGGAGGGCTGATACCCATCAGACAATTGACGAGACAGCTATACCTCAGCCAGGATGCTTTCGAAAAAAGATTCAGACAGACAGTGGGCACATCCCCTAAACATTTCTCGACCATTATCCGTTTGCGGAAAGCTATCCACACACATTCCAACGCCAATAGCCTCACCGACACCGCACTCTCAGCCGGCTATTACGATCAGGCGCATTTTATCAAAGACTTCAAAGGATTCGCCGGCCAGCCGCCGGGCCAATTCTTCCGCAACGGCCGATATTGGTAATAGTTGACAAAGTCAACTAAAATGTAAGAGAGCGGATCAAGGGGATAATCGGGGATGTGAGAAAGTTACCAATATTGCCGGTCCCTGAAGAAATGACCAGGGGAACGGCCGGTGAATCCTTTGAAGTCTTTTATAAAATGCGCCTGATCATAGTAGCCGGCTGTGAGTGCGGTGTCGGTGAGGCTGTTGCCGGCGGAATGCTTGTCGATCGCGTTTCTCAACCGGATAATAGTGGAGAAATGTTTTGGTGATGTTCCTACTGTCTGTCTGAATCTTTTTTCAAAAGCATCCTGACTGATATACAACTCACGGGACAATTCTTTTATGGGGATCATTCCGGCTGCAGATTGGATCTTTTGAATCGCGCATCCAATGAGCGGCTCTGGCTGGGATTTGATCAACTTAGACAATAAGACCTGCTCGAGATGAGTGACCTTTTCTGCCTTAGTGATGGCGGCGG
>PMUF01000257.1 GCA_003167015.1 Chitinophagaceae bacterium
GGAAAAACTTTAATCGCCCGCCGCCTAATTCTTGTTCTGACCATACATCACAAGGGAAGCTTTCCCGATCGCATTCCCATTCAGATAAAAGCCTACCAGGGCGGGACTCGCATTTTTATCCAGGCTCAGCTTTGTTTTCAGGGCATAAACGGTGATCAGGTATTCATGGATGGGACCGGGAGGCGGACAGGGACCGAGATAACCGGGCATACTCGCATCATTATTACTTTGTATCGACCCTGCAGGAGCCAGGTTCCCCGCCAGGTTCCCTGCATCGGATTTCAGCTCTGTGATATCGGCCGGAATATTGAAGATGATCCAGTGCCAGAATCCGCTGCCCGTAGGGGCATCTTTATCGTACATGGTCACCGCAAAGCTCTGGGTGCCTGCGGGTACATTCTCCCAGTGCAGTTCCGGAGAAATGTTCTCGCCATGCCAACCAAAAACATTACCATATTGCCTGTTGGTCGCCTGACCGCCGAGCTCGTTGCTTTTTACAGTGAAAGTCTGGGCCGACAAGGTTCCGCCGGCCAGTACGGCGAGCAATAAAAAAGACATCATTCGTTGCATACTATATGAATTTTAGAATACAAAAATAAGACGCTCCAATACCTGCCTGTTAGTGCCGGCCGTTCAAAAACTATCGATAAAAGTTCAAATCCGGGAGTACTCCGCCGCCCTGCTGGAATTCACTTGGCGTTACCCCATATACCTGTTTAAAAGACTGGGTAAAGCTGGAATGATTCTCATAGCCCACTTTGTGATAGACCTCGCTGGGTTTTTCCCGCTGATGCAACAACAGATCGGCTGCCAGCTCCATTCGCTTTTGAAGCAGCCATTTATTGGGCGGGAGTCCATAGATACGGGCAAATTTCCGCTTAAAGGTAGAAAGACTCATGTTACACAAAAAAGCAAGCTCCTCCACTGTGATGGTGTGATCCAGGTTGCCTTCCACCGCAACCTTCAATTGCCGGTCGCTGGCATCGGGCTGCCGGGAAGGCCGGAAAGAGTATAGTGTGGCAGGGTAATTCGCTGCGAGATAAAGCAGCAGTTCCTCCAATTTCAACAATTGCAGTTCCTCCTGCAGGAAAGGCGTAGCCTCCAGCATCAGTTGCATCGAATCCACATAATTCTGTATGAAGGCATCCCCCTCGAAACATACGACGGGCTCTTCCCCCTGGCCGAAGGAATGGCCGGCATTTTTGCCCAACCCGGGATATTTCAGGAAAAAATCATGTAACACCGTACTGTCAAAAAAGAAGAGCATGCTGACATACTGCCCTCCGGTAGACAACTGCTCCGTCATCAGGCTATTGCCCTCTGCCATCAGCAGGAATTGCCCGGCATGTATCTTGAGGGGCTCGCCAGGCCGGTGCAGGACCTTCTCGCCTTCCAGCAGGAAGCTGAACAGGTTCTTATTGATGACGATGCGATTCTTGACGGACGGTGAGGAAGTACGATGGAACCGGACAGCCGTTCTATCTATCGGGATCGTGCAGAGATCCCGCGGAAAAATGTCTTCTGGTATGGTAAGAATGTCCTTCAACGGCTCATTTTAACAATTCGTCCATATTCCGGTTGTTGTCGATCTTCCCCTTCACTTCCAGCATCCGCATGTCCTTGGCATCCCGCAGGAACTCCGAGGCAAAAATGAAATCGTTCAGTAACTTATTCTTACTGAAAATGATCTCCTTATTACTGCCTTCCCATTCCTTGATCCCCTGGTACATATACATGATGTGATCGCCGATCTCCATGACACTGTTCATATCATGGGTATTGACTATCGTCGTAATATTATATTCCAGCGTGATCTCCTTGATCAGTTTGTCGATCAGCAACGAAGTCTGCGGGTCCAACCCCGAATTGGGCTCGTCGCAGAAAAGATATTTCGGGTTTAATACGATGGCCCGGGCAATGCCCACCCTTTTTTTCATCCCCCCCGAGATCTCCGCCGGGAACTTCTTGTTGGCCCCTTGCAGGTTGACCCGGTCCAATACCTCATTGACCCGCTTTAACTTCTCAGCAGAGGTCTTCTTGGTGAACATGTCTAACGGGAACATGACATTCTGTTCCACCGTCTGGCTGTCGAACAGTGCCGAACCCTGGAAGAGCATGCCGATACTCTGCCGCAATTCCTTCCGGTGATCCTCGTTCATCTCCGAGAAGTTCTTCCCGTCATAGATGATCTCCCCGCTGTCCGGTTCGAACAGGCCCACCAGGCACTTCATCAACACGGTTTTGCCGCTCCCGCTAGTACCGATGATCAGGTTGCATTTTCCTGTCTGGAACACGGCGCTGACATCATTGATGACAATTTTTTCCCCAAATCCTTTTTTAATGTTTAGTATTTCGATCATCGCATTGATTTATTCCCCCGTTACAACAGAACGGCAGATAAGACATAATCCGCAAACAACACCAGCACACAGCTCACCACCACTGATTTCGTGCTGGCCCTTCCGATCTCCAACGCTCCTCCCGACACATTGTACCCATAAAAAGCCGGAATGCTCGAAATAATAAACGCGAAGGTATAAGCCTTGGCCATCGCAAAAAACACATTGTAAGGCTTAAAGAACTGGTGCAGCCCCTTGTCGAACTGCGCCGGCGAAAGAATACCCGTCAACGTTCCCGCCAGCCGGCCGCCGATGATCCCCAGCACCGCCGAGATCACAACCAGCATTGGGATCACTATGATGGCCGCCATCAGCTTAGGCATCACCAGGTAAGATTTCGTATTGATCCCCATGATTTCCAGTGCGTCGATCTGCTCGCTGACCCGCATATTACCCAGTTCGCTGGCAATCTTGCTGCCCACGACGCCCGCCAGCACGATACAGACCAGGGTAGGAGAGAACTCCAGTATCACCGTATCCCGCACGATCTGCGCGATAGTAGACAAGGGAATGAACGGACTGACCAGCTGATAGGCGGTTTGCAGGGTCGATACCGCCCCCATAAAAATAGAGATGATCGCCACGATGCCCAGCGATCCGATCCCGATCTCCGAACACTGATGCATAAATTCCTTCCAGTACATCTTCCCGTTCTCCGGTCGCGAGAACATCCCTCTCAATAGCAGTAAATAGCGACCGAATTCTGTAAAAAATTTCATTAATGTTTATTTTGTTAGGTCGTCCCTCCGGTATCTTTCTTAACGTTTGGTTCTCTTCCACCACGGCGCCTTCCGGCTCTCCTCATCATTCGGCGTATTCTTGCATTTGATCTGCGCATCCACAATCGCCACCAGCGCCAAATTATAAATATTGCGCACGGTGCTGCCCAACTGCAACACATGCACCGGCTTCTTCAACCCCAGCAGGATAGGACCAATCGCATCGGCGCCCCCCACTTCCTTCAACAGGTTATAGGCAATGTTACCGGCCGCCAGGTTCGGGAAGACCAGGGTATTCACCTCCTGGTCCACCAGTTCGCTGAAAGGATAGTTCTCCTTGATCAGCTCATTGTTCAGCGCCACGCTTCCCTGCATTTCCCCGTCGACGATCAGCTCGGGGTTTTTGCTTTTCACGATATTGCGGGCCTCCGCTACCAGCCGGGCCTCCGGCGAATCGCTGGTGCCGAAATTCGAATAGCTCAGCATCGCCACCCGCGGCGTCAGATTGAAATGCTGCACTTCCCGCGCAACCAGCAGGGTGATATCCGCCAACTCTTCCGCCGTCGGGTTGAAATTCACGGTCGTATCGGCCAGGAATAATGGCCCCCTTTTCGTCAGCAGCAGATACATGCCGGCGATCTTTTTGACGCCATCCTCGGTACCGATCGCCTGCAGGGCCGGCCGAATGATGTCCGGGTAATTCTTCGTCAGCCCCGAGATCATCGCATCCGCTTCCCCCGTCTCGACCATCATACACCCGAAATAATTCCGGTCGCGCATGATCTTATAGGCCTCATATTTATTGAATCCTCTCCGCTGCCGTTTTTCGAAGAACAGCTCGCCGAAACGTTTGCGCTGCCCTTCGTATTCATCGTTATAAGGGTTGATCACGGGCATGCCCTCCAGGTCGATCTGGTTGGCGGCCGCAATATGCCGGATCTTTTTTTCGTCACCCAGCAGCATTGGAAAGGCTACCCCTTCATCGTACAGCAGCTGCGCAACCTTCAATATTTTAACATTGTCCGCCTCCGCAAATACTACCCGCTTGGGATTCAACCGCGCCTTGCTCCCCATTACCCGCATCAGTTGATTATCCAGTCCCAGCCGCTTGTTCAGCTCGATCCCATATGCTTCCCAGTTCTCGATGCTCGTCTGTGCGACCCCGCTCTCCATCGCCGCCTTCGCCACTGCAGGCGATATCGTGGCCAGCAGCCTTGGGTCCAGCGGTTTGGGGATGATATAGGTAGGCCCGAACATCATATTCTTCTCATTATAGGCCATATTGACGATATCCGGTACCGGCGTCCGGGTCAGCTCGGCCAATGCCTTCACTGCCGCCAGTTTCATCGCTTCATTGATCTGAGTCGCCCTTACATCCAGCGCGCCGCGGAAGATGAACGGGAAGCACAG
>PMUF01000401.1 GCA_003167015.1 Chitinophagaceae bacterium
GCCTGGGAGCCACCTTCCTTTCTGCTGTCGCCCGTGAGTTGGAGCAATTCCCTTCGGACAGAGAATTCTAGACCACTTGCATTTCTGAAAGGATTTTCGTAAATTCAGCTATTATGCCTATTTAAAAGCCGAATTAAAAAAGAAGATCCAAATGAAGACTCTATCCGAAACCTGGTTCGCCGACGGTTACATCGATTTTGAGCTGAAGAAATACACCCTCCTCGCTTATCTGCAGGAGATCCATCGTTACTTCAACGAGAATAAGCTCTATCCCCAATTGGCAGATATCATCTTCCATTATAATAATCTCGCCGCCTTCCGGGAAAATAAAAAATACCTGCAGGAGCAGTTCCCTAAAAAACTCACGGGAATGCAACTGGAAAAGCTGCAGGTACTCTTCGAACAAATGGTGGAAGATGACGAACTGATGCAGGAGCTCGAAGAGATCATCAACTACGCGACGCAGGAGATCCGCAACACCATCAGCAACGGAACGGAGATCTACGAGTTCGTCGAAGACAAGCTGGTGATCTTCCCCGTCGGCCTGATACCCCTCGATAGCCAGGAAGGCTACTTCTTCCTCAGTGAAGGCGCTCGCTCGGATACCCGCGTCTATCAGTACCGGCTCAGCTTCTTTGAAAAACACGATGAGAAATACCGCAGCATCCGGACAGAATATATTGCTAGTTGGAGCAGGAACCTCGTCAATACCTACGAGAATATCAAGGCCGAGCTCATCCGGCTGAAGACCGGCATGCCCAACCCCGCTGTTTATTCCATCGAAACCGAATTGAAATTTCCTGTCGACGAAACACTGCTGCCCGTAGCCAAGCGTAGTCTTGTCCGATACATCACCACCAAAGCCGCATAAGATCCCGACTCATCGGCCGCCCGTCGCCATTCGCCGTCGGCCGCCCGATCACCGCTCCGCCGCTGCCCTGGCCACCTTCCCATCCTGGTCGATGTTCAACCCAGCCCCTGTGCCGGCAGTAAACTGCAGGTCTGTAGCCTTCATCCACAACTCCGGCGCCTCCACCCCCAATTCTTTCAATGTCGCCGCATATCTCCCATGCTTCCGCCAATACTCCTTCTGCGCATAATACACCTTCCACAAAACCGCCCGTAACGCCTCATCCGCCGGCGGCACATACGCCACCGTATCCCCACCACCACTATGCGACGAAAACTGCAGGTAGCCCCACTTCTCCGGCGCATGCATATCGATAATGCCCTGCGGCGACCATACCCAATTATGCTCCGGCAACCGGCGCTTGCCCCCCGGACGAAGCCGCGGCACATACTGCCCATCCACTACATCCCGGTCCCATTCCACCCGGGAAAAATTGATGCGCCACTGCGATCCGTCCCCGGGTAGTCGCTTGTCATCCCAGAACCCAAGGCTCTTTAGCGGAATCGCCATCTCCACCGACCAGCCCGTATCGGTATCGCCGGGCCTGTTCATCGTCCCCTTCGTCTGTACGGCGCTGACCAATCCTTGCGCATCCCAGCTCAACAGGGCAAAACCGCCATTGCGATAGGGCTTGGGCAGGAAAAGATCCATCTCCGTGTTCAATGCATTGAACTCCAGCTCGAAATAATTATGCGTATCGTTAGTCGGATTGATAAAAACTTCAAAATCGTTATCATCATAAATGATGGTATCATGTTGCCGTAGCGTACCCCACAGATCCGGCTCTTCCAGCTCGGCATAGATATACAGGTTTTCCTTGTCCCACAACATTTTCGTCCGTGTCCTGTACGTGGGCCGCGGTCGAAGGTCGCCTTCAATATCGGTGAAATCTTCTGTCCAGGACGCCTTCTGCCAGACAGGGTCCTGACCGGACCCGTCAATGACCGGCTTCTCCGCAGTATAATAACAGACATAATGGAGCTGCGCCGAGGCTCCTGTTCCGATGAAGACGGCGGCTAAAAAACAAAATAATTTTAATTTACGCATCAGGCAGATTTGGGTTGTCCACGCCTACGCCATAGACGCAGGGTTTGTAAAACGATAGATAAAAGGATCAAAAAAAATCCGATATAAAAACCTCCATTCAGGTACTTATCTTCCCTGAACAACAGGAAAGCCAACAGTATCCCGTACACAGGTTCCAGGTTATAGCTCAGGTTCACCGTAAAGGCAGAGATCTTCTGCAACGCGCTCATGGAAAGATTGAACGCCAGCACCGTGCATGCCCAGCTCAATACCAGCAGCCAACCCCAGTCACTCGGGCTGGGCAACAAGGAAGGCGCAGGGAACAGCCACAGATAGACCGGCATCAACAGCGTAAGCACCAGCAACCCCCCGCTGAGCTCGTACAAGGTCACATTCTCCGAAGATACCCGGCGCAGGATACGCTTGTTAAGCACTGGGAACAGACTGCCCAGCAACGCCGACACCAGCCCGATCACAATCCCTGTCTTGAAATGAGGGTTTACCTGGAAGATCAGGCAGATCCCGGCAATCACCAGCAAACCCAGCAGCAACTCCACTACATCCACTTTATGCCTCATGATCAGCGGCTCTATCAGTGCAGTGAAAAATCCAATGGCCGAAAAACACAAGAGGCTCACACTGACATTCGAATATTTGATGCTGCCATAAAAAGCCACCCAATGCAGCGCCGCAATCCCCCCGATTCCGAAAATGCGCCAAAGATCCTTGCGGTCGATGCGAATAGCCTGCCTGCGTAACAGGGCCAGCAACCATAGCGATGGCGCCGTCAGCAGCAATCTGTACCACACCAATAAACCCTCATTTAAGGAAATCAGCTTACCCAGGATGCCGGTAAGCCCTGCCAGTAAAACCGCAATATGTAATTGGATAAATGCCTTCTTCATTTAGCTGGGCAGATGGAATCTGCCCTGTATTTCTATTTAGATTCCGCAATGGCTTCCTGAGAAAAAGGACGCATCGCCACTATGTCATTCTTTACCCGGTTGCGGTAATTCTTGAACAGTGACTGCCAGCGCAGGTTCAGCACACCGAGGATCCCTTCCTTGACAATGCCTTTGTTCATTTTGGAAACCCCGAATTTCCGGTCCTCGAAAATGATAGGCACCTCCTTTATTTTAAAACCAAGCTTCCAGGCGGCAAATTTCATCTCGATTTGGAAGGCATAACCTACGAAGCGGATCTGATCGAGATTGATCGTCTCCAAAACCTCCTTACGATAACAGACAAAACCCGCCGTCGGGTCCTGTACCGGCATCCAGGTGATCAGCCGGGTGTAAACCGATCCGCCCCGGGACAGTAAGATCCGGTTACGCGGCCAGTTGACATTTCCACCCCCCTTCACATACCGGCTCCCCACGGCTACATCTCCCCCCTGGTATTTGCAGGCTTCATACAGCCTGTCCAGGTCCTTGGGATTATGGGAGAAATCGGCATCCATCTCGAAAATGAACTGGTAATGGTGGAGGACAGCCCATTTAAAGCCATGGATATACGCCGTCCCCAGCCCCAGCTTGCCCTGCCGCTCTTCGATGAAGAGCTGGCCGGAGTATTTCTGCTGGAGTTGCCGGACGATATTGGCTGTCCCGTCAGGACTGCTATCATCGATCACCAGCACATGATACCCCTGCCCAAGTTGAAAGATGGCTTCCAGAATCTGGATAATATTTTCCTTTTCGTTATACGTGGGTATGATGACGATCTTTTCCAAATGGCTTATAACTATATATTTATTATGTGTCGAAGATAAGCTTTTTCAAAAATTAGCACATCCTCCGCAAAATTACAACTTTTACCACCCTTACCCGCTTTCTCACCCTTTTTTTAACATTGTCCTGTTAAAAATTTCCGTCAGCTTCTGCTTCGTATGAAGGGGAAAATCACCTTTCATCATCCAATCATAATACTGAGGCTCAGCTTTCAGGATATCCGCGACTGAACGTCCCTTATGCTTGCCGAAGTTAAATACTTCTACTCCATTCTCCATCACGAACCGCCGGGCAAAGTCCACCAGCGGCTCCTCCCCTATACACTTCAGGATCGTATCGACATTGCTGCCCAACTGTGGATAACGTACTACTTGCGCCACCAACACCTCCCAGGTAGCCGATGCATCCACCTCCGCACCATGAGCCCCTTCCAGCTCTTTATTGCAATAGAACCGGTAGGCGGCGCCCAACGTACGCTGTTCCATCATATGAAAGATCTTCTGCACATCCAGCAGCTTCCGCCCTTTCCCCTCGAATTCCATCCCGACCCGGAGGAATTCCTCCGCCAGCATAGGTATATCAAAGCGATTGGAATTATATCCCGCGAGGTCACAATGATCAAGGAACTGCTTCAATTCGTTGGCCACCTGTCGGAAAGTAGGCGCATCTTTCACCATTTCATTCGTAATCCCGTGTATGTCTATGGAAGTCGCAGATATCGGGATCTCCGGGTTGATCAATTTGCGCTTGACCTGCTTTTTCCCATCCGGAAGGATCTTTACAATAGCTATCTCTACTATACGGTCGGTCCCAAGGTTGATGCCGGTCGTCTCAAGGTCAATAATCGCCAGGGGGCGTGTAAGTTGTAACATGCTACAGATATTAAAAAAACTCCTACTGTGTTAGGCTGTTGGTTAGTGACGCGATATCCAGGCCGTCATAGTTGCCCGAACTCATAAATAGCAAATTAACGTTTTTGTAAGACTGTTCCATCAGCCATGCCGCCAAATCTTCCTTTTTATGGATCACCGTCAATTCCGGCTTGCCAAAACCGGCTATGACCCTCTCTTCCGGTAGCGGCGGCAGCCGCTTCAGCTCCAACGCATGCAGCGAATAAAAGACCGC
>PMUF01000409.1 GCA_003167015.1 Chitinophagaceae bacterium
AAATAGAGTGTACCGGAAGCCTGCGTTTCCTGGGAAAGGGTTTGGAGGCGGGGGATAATGTCGGCCTGGGGGCCGATAATTTTTATGGTTGTGCCGGGGGCATTACGATAGGGCAGGACACGATCGTCGGTAATTATGTGAGCTTCCATGCGGAAAATCATATCTATTCCGGAACCGATGTCCCTATCCGGCTGCAGGGCGTGACACACCAGGGCATCCGGATAGGCAGCAATTGCTGGATCGGGGCGAAGTCCACGATCCTGGATGGTGCGGTGATCGAAGATGGGTGCGTTATTGCCGCGGGTGCGCTGGTCATCGCGGGCGTCTATAAGGAAAATGGGATCTATGGGGGTGTGCCCGCAAAATTATTAAAAGGTCGTTTGGATGCATAGTTCTGAACTCTATATCAACAAATACTACCCTATTGCCCTCCTGTATTTCTTTTTCAACGGGGTCTTTCTCCCGGAGGGATTGCTTTATACGACTTTACTGACCCCCTTTTTTCTGATCTGGCTGCTCAGGTATCCCACCATCAAATATATCGGCTATTTCTTCCTGTTCACGATTCCGCTGGGGTTTATCCATTGGTCCAATGGCATCGAGGATTATCCGTACTATTTCAAGTCCTATTTTGCCATCTTTGCAGTGTTTGTATTCTGCATTGCCTTTTATCAATATCTCGAGAACTGTCATACGCTGCGGACCATTTTCAGGAAAATACTGATCTTCAATGCAGTGATGACGGTGCTGTCGCTGCTGATCCTTTTTTTCGTTCCGCCTTTACGGGATGTATTCTGGATGGACAACAATATGGCGCTGGGAAAAATAACTGTCATGCGGCTCCGGATGCTGACCTATGAGCCCTCCTATTATTCGACTTTGTTTACCCCCATAGTGATGTATTATCTGCTGAAGGCCTTTCGGCGGGAAGTGCCGAATACCTGGCTCTACTACTTGCTGGCGCTGGTTCCGCTGTTCCTTTCGTTGTCTTTCGGCGTCATCCTGGCCACTGGTTTAGCCCTTCTCCTTATCTTCATCAAGAACAGCAGACAGGTTATTTTCAGTAGCAAAAACTTCAGATACTTCGCAGGGGGATTATTCCTGCTGACGGCGATAACGGTCTTTGTGGCCGTTTATTACCCGGACAATATAGTATTCAGGCGGATGGATAATGTTTTTTCGGGCAACGATCCCTCCTTTAAGGGGCGCACGTTCGACTCGTTCGACATGAGCTGGGATATCGCCAAGAAGAAAAGCATTGCTTTTGGCGTAGGGTTTGGCCAGACCAAGATCCTGGGCCTGCCCGTGTTCATCAAAAAGTATAACAATTACAGATTTACCGTCAAGGATATCGGGATACCGAATACGACGGGCGACACTTTTGCCACGTTGGGGTTGATCGTCCTGGTCTTCAAATTCTTTCTCGAGTTCTATTTCTTCTTCAAAACGAGAGTATATTCCAACCAGTACCGGCTGGCATTGTTCCTGTTCATTTTCATTTACCAGTTCACCGGTGGTTTTTTGACGAACATCGCCGAATATGTGTTGTGGATCATGGCCTTCAAAGCAGATCTCTTCCCGGAATTCAATGAGTTAAAAACCGAAACGGCATGAGGGTCCTGTTCATTGCCAGGTCGACCCTGTACAAAGACAAGGGCGGAGATACCGTGCAGGTCCTGCAGACAGCGGAACAACTGAGGAAACTACAGATAGAAGTGGATATAAAGCTGACCAATGAGGTCATCGCGTATGAACCGTACGATCTGCTTCATTTCTTCAACATCATCAGGCCCGCAGACATCCTGCACCATATCCGGGCTTCCGGAAAGCCGTATGTCGTTTCGACGATCTTCGTGGACTATTCGGAATATGAGAAAAAGTCCCGGAAAGGGTTGGCCGGGTTATTGTTCCGGGTACTATCTCCCGACCAGATCGAGTACCTTAAAGTTGTTGCGCGGCGTGTGGTCAATGGGGAGAAGATCATCAGTCCAGGCTATCTGTGGTATGGTCAGCGGGGCTCGATCCGCAGGATCATCCGGGGCGCCGGCATGTTGCTACCCAATTCAGCCAGTGAATATCGCAGGCTTTATGCGCATTTCAAGGCAGAAGCCCGGTATGAGGTGATTCCCAATGCTATCGATCCCCTGCTGTTCCATCAGGCAGGGGTCGCGCAGCGGCAGCAGGACATGGTTATCTGCGTAGGCCGGATCGAAGGCCGGAAGAACCAGCTGAATCTTATCCGGGCTCTTAACGGTACGGCATACAGGCTATTCATCATTGGCTCGCCCTCGGCCAATCAGGCGGCATACTACAAGGCGTGCAGGGAAGAAGCCGGGCCGAATGTCACCTTCGTCAGCGCCACCAGCCAGGAAGAGCTGACCGGTTATTATTCTACCGCCAGGGTGCATGTGCTGCCCAGCTGGTTTGAAACGACGGGGTTAAGCAGCCTGGAAGCCGCGGCGATGGGATGCAGGCTTGTGATCACGGACAAAGGCGATACGAGAGAGTATTTTGAAGACTATGCCTTTTATTGTGATCCGGCCTCTCCGGAATCCATATTAGCGGCTGTGGAACGGGCAGCGGCAGCGGAGGAAGACGGGACGTTGCGGAGAAAGATATTCTCGGAATACACCTGGCAGCAGACTGCGCGACGCACCGCTGACGCATACAGCAAGCTGCTGCTTTTTACATTTACTGAAAAATAGCGTATTTTGGCGGCTGGTTAATATTACCTATGGTATCCAACAAAATGAAAAGGGAGGCTTTATGACCTTATTGGGAAGGAAGCCTGTTTTTATCGTGGTAGTCGCGGTTCTTTTTACTACACTTTTTTCCTTTTTTAACCTGAACAGCTACTGTATCATTCTGCTGCTGGCCTGCCGGCTGTTTTTGGATGGTCCGGTAACGGCGCTTAAAACCGCCTTTAACAATAAATTCTTTCTCGCCTATTTCGCCTTTTGTCTCATCGAAACGGCCGGACTGCTTCATACGCATAACTTCGCGACCGGCGCCAACGCCGTGGCAAAGGATGCCACGCTGACGGTGATTGCGTTTGCTTTCTGTGCCGGGCCTTTCGCCAACGAATCGGAATACAGGAGGCTGATCACGGTCTACAGCCTGCTGGTCTTCAGTGCATCTTTTTATTGCCTGGTCATGGCATTCCGGTTATATCTCCTTCGGAGGGACCCTTCCGTTTTCTTTTATCATCCGTTGACGGTCCCGATCTCGCAAAATGCCGTTTTCTATTCCGTCTATGTTTTGTTCGCCCTGCAGTTCCTGCTATTCTCCAAAGGCGCTCTGCAGATCGATTTCCTGTCCGCGAAAGTGAGAAAATGGTGCCGTATTTTTCTGATCGTCTTTTTCATGCTGATGATCGTGTTGTTGTCTTCCAAACTTATACTGATCATCGCCCTGCTGATGCTGGTCAGTTTCTTCTTCCATTATTCCTGGGCAAATAAAAGGGCGCTGGTGCTGGCGGGGTCGGCGGGACTGTGCCTGGTCATCGGGCTGACCTTCACCGACAATCCAGTCAGGGAGAGATTCGCGAAAATGGCAGACGGTGACGCTGTTGCCACTCCCCAGGGGGAATACAACCCGGGAACGAGTTTCAGTGCGCTGCAGCTAAGGGCACTGGAATGGCGATTTGCCGTTCAAATACTCCGTCAGCGAGACGCGTGGCTATTCGGGGTAAGTCCCGGGGACAGCCAGGACCTGCTGGACGGAAAATACATCGCCGCCAATATGTATATCGGGAACCCGGCTGACGGGCCGCACCGGAAGATAAGGGGATTCATCGGTTACAATTTTCACAATCAATTTATTGAAACGCTGGTCCGTTCGGGTATCATCGGGCTGATCAGCCTGCTGGTCATTTTCTTTTTGCTGGCCGGCATGGCCTGGCAATGGAAGACAAAGGAAGCATTTTTCACCGTCATGACGCTGGTGGCGTTCTTTATTCCGCAATCACCGCTGACCATGCAGCACGGTGTTTTTCTTTTCTGTTTTTTCCCTCTTTTGCTGCTGTATAGCCCCAAGGGCTCCGCAGTGCCCAGCCACTGAACAGCGCTCAGCCACGGCACATCCTGATGAGAAATCCGAGGCCGGATCTTTTCAGCAATTTGGGGGCGCTGATGGCCAGGACATGTTTATAAAAATAAAGCCGGTGCCGTATTTTCCGGTGGGGCAGATGGCGGTTCTTGATCGAAAGGGTTTCCCGGCAACCGAGGAGCCAGCGGGTATCGCTGAGGCCATCCCAGCGCATATTGGCCAGGACTTCAGAGAGACGGTTAAACCGGCAGCCATTGATCATCAGTCGCAGCAGCAGGTCATAGTCCATCGCGCATTTATATTGTTTGTCAAAGAGGCCAAACCGGTCATAGCAGTTTTTTCTGACAAAAACGGTAGGATGGTTGATCCGCATTTCCTGGCGCAAACGGGTATGATCACCCGTGAAAACAAAATCCGGCTGACCGTCCCTCCAGAGCTGCAAGTCGCCGTATACGACGTCATACCCTTCCATGGCGCGGACGGCTTTTTCGATCGCGCCATCCGCATACCAGTCATCGGCATTGATCATCCCGACGATCTCTCCCTTTGCCCGCAGCAGACCTTTATTGAATGCGTCGCTGATGCCCTCATCTTTTTCACTGATAAGGTCCGTAACCGTATCGCGGAATCGCTGAACGATGCTGAGGGTATTGTCGGTGGAACCGCCGTCCACGATTATATACTGAAGATTCGGGTAGTTCTGCCGTTGAACGCTGCGGATGGCATCTTCAATGTGTTTTTCTCCGTTGTATACGATGGTGATGATGGAGACCAGCGGCCATCTATCCATAAATTTAAGTCTTTTGAGGTACTAAGCCTAACCGGCAAAGATCGCTGAAAAAACAATTCGGCGGATCTTTTGTTTGTCATTCTATGCCACGGCCAGCTTAGGGGAGTAAAATACAAATCCGCCCTAAAACGGCACTTGTGGTTTTTTTACGAAATTTGGCAGCAAAATGAGAACACTTTTAAAATACCTAAAACCCTACAGATGGCTGGTGGTCCTGGCCCTGGGGCTGGCGGCCATCAACCAGTCCTTTTCGATGCTGGACCCGTACTTTTTCGGCCAGATACTGGACAATTTTGCGGCCCACCCCAAAGAGGTGGGTCATTATGATGCGCAAAAGGTGTGGCATTCGGATGGGCCTCGCAGCCAGGCACAATTCGTCTGGCAGGTAATGGGGTACCTCGGCATCCTGATCGGGGTTGCGATGGTATCGAGGATTGCGAAGGCCTTCCAGGATTACTGTGGTAATGTGATCGTGCAGAAGTTCGGCGCAACCATCTTCACTTCCGGTCTGCAGCATTCCATGGCATTGCCTTTCAGTGAATTCGAGGACCAGCGAAGCGGCGAGACCCTGTCGATCCTGACGAAGGTGCGAACGGACACGGAAAAATTCATTCTTTCCTTCATCAACGTGCTGTTCACCATCCTCGTGGGTGTCGTTTTCGTATCGGTGTATTCTTTCTGGCTGCATTGGTCGATCATGCCGATCTATGTGTTGGGCATGATCCTGTTATCCGTGCTGACCAGCCTGCTGAGCAAGAAGATCAAGCGGCTGCAGAAGAAGATCGTGGCGGACACCAATGCGCTGGCTGGAAGTACTACGGAGTCCCTGCGGAATATCGAGCTGGTCAAGAGCCTGGGGCTGACGGACCAGGAGGTGAAACGGCTGAACCAGAATACCTTCAAGATACTTGAGCTGGAGCTGACGAAGGTAAAAGGAATCCGGTCGCTGAGCTTTATCCAGGGCACCTTCGTGAATTTCCTGCGGCAGGCGATCATGTTCCTTTTACTCTGGCTGGTATTCAAGGGCAGGCTGACTACCGGGGAAGTGATGACGATGGTATTTTATTCCTTCTTTATTTTCGGGCCCCTGCAGGAGTTGGGCAATATCATTCTTTCCTACCGGGAGGCGGAGGCCTCGATGAACAATTTCGATGCTTTGATGAAGAAGACGCCAGAATTGCCGCCTGCCGAACCCCGGCACCTGGCCCGGGTGCACAGTCTTGCCTTCAGGGATGTGGTGTTCCGTCACCAGACGGCCCAGCATAATGCGATCGATCATATCAG
The DNA here is from genome assembly GCA_003167015.1 of Chitinophagaceae bacterium. Lineage (GTDB taxonomy): Bacteria > Bacteroidota > Bacteroidia > Chitinophagales > Chitinophagaceae > Puia. The sequence continues at coordinate 6,122 of PMUF01000409.1, forward strand.
CTTTGAGGTCAGCAAGGGGGAGACGCTGGCTTTTGTGGGACCTTCAGGCAGCGGGAAGACGACGCTGATGAAGCTGCTGGTAGGTCTGTACCGGCCCCGGTCGGGCAATATCCTGTACAATGGTCTTGACGAGGGGATGATCGATTTCGAGGACCTTCGGCGGCAGATCGGTTTTGTGACCCAGGACACCCAGCTGTTTGCCGGGACCATTAAAGAGAATCTTTTGTTTGTCTATCCCGGCGCAACCGAGTCGGATTTGCAGGATGCCCTGCGAAAGGCTTCGTGTACGAATCTGCTGGCGAGGGCGGAGAAGGGGATCGATACGATGATCGGCGAAGGCGGGTTGAAATTATCGGGTGGGGAGAAGCAGCGGCTAAGCATTGCCCGGGCGCTGTTGCGGAAGCCTGCTTTGCTTATCTTCGATGAGGCGACTTCGGCGCTGGATTCGCTGACGGAAGAAGATATTACGCGGACGATACGGGAGGTCTCTTCACAGGGAGACCAGATCACGATCATGATTGCGCACCGGCTGTCGACGATCATGCATGCGGACAGGATCTACGTGCTGGAAAAGGGAGAGGTCGAGGAAGTGGGGACGCATGCGGGCCTGTTGGCGGCAAAGGGCTTATATTATGCCATGTGGCGGCAGCAGATAGGGGAAAGGAAATATGCCGCGGCGGGAGTAACGGCAAACTCTTAAAACAATATAAAGATATGAGCTGGTTAACGGAACTCTTTGGCGGTGGTGGGGGGGTCAGGCAGGCCTTGCAGGAAGGCGCGGTGATCATCGACCTGCGTACCGCCTATGAATACGACCAGGGGCATATTCCCCGGTCGCTCAACATTCCCGCCGACCGGATCAAGGCCAATATAGACAGGATACGCGATCTGCGTAAGCCCGTGATCCTTTGCTGCGGCAACGGCACGCATTGCTGGGAGGCGGCGGAATATCTGCGGAACGCCGGGCTGACTCATGTGATCAATGGGGGGAGCTGGCAGAGTTTGCTGCGGAAGGTGCAGAAAAGATAGCGCCCGCGAGTGGTCGCGGGCGCCGGGAGTGAGGTGACGCATGGACGAGGGGATGGGGCGTCCCCTGTTGGAAAAAGGCGCCTGTCGTTATTTAATGATAATGATCTTTTGGGTAGTGACTTTGGACTGCTGTCTTATCTGCACGAAATAAAGGCCGTTGACCAGATTGCCAAGGGGTAAATAAATGGTTGTAGCGGCCTCATTATAGAGACTGTAGACGGTACGACCGGTTTCATCGAAAACGATAATAGCTGCATTGGCCAGATTGGCGGCACTGCCGGTGATGGTGACGGAGCCCCTGCCGACAGTTGGGTAGACCAGGAGCGGGGAGGATGCCGGCAGTGGTGCCGGTGAAAACTTTGCCAATGGATCGCCGACGACCGAAACTCCGGTGTCACCACATGTCTGAATGCTGGCGGTGAAAAGACCTGTGGTGATATTTGCCTCAAAATTGTCGCTGAATACGATTATAGCGCTGCTCAGGGAATCTGAAGGAGCAGTCGCGATCAACTGTGTAGTTCCAGTCGCCGAAGCGCTAATATAGCCTGAAGTTCGGCTGCCAACCGAAATCCACCTGCCGAGTGTGTCACCGGTTGGCAATACCCCACCAGGAAGAGTAGAAGCATCAAATATAACCGAATCCCTGGGACAAGCTTGTCCATATGCATAGCCGGATGCTATGATGAGCAAAAAGCTCCAGATAGCTTTGAATTTCATAATAAGATATTAATGGGTGGTTGGGGATTTTTCGGCTTTAAGCGCATCTATTTGTTTCTGGAGCTCGATGGTATAGAGTGTCAGCTGCTCGATCTTTTCCAGCAGTTTGGCTTCAGTGGCTGCCACATCGATCCCGTCCTTTTTAACTTCTTCAGTAGTGGGAATGCCCGGAAGGTGCTTGTTGGATTTTATATAGTCGGCCAGGCTATCGAGTGAGGGGAGTTGATAGTCCTTGTCGAAAACATAGTCCGCCCAGGGAGTACTCTTGGGGTTATTACCGGAAAAGGATTTAACGGTTATCCCATCAAAGACGGCCGTGCCGTCGACGTTGAGATTATAGCTTGAAGTATTGAGAGTACCAATACCGACATGACCGTTGCCGTCGATATTGATCGCTCCCTTGGATGGCTCTACTCCTCCACTACCGCCTATGTAGAGATAGTTACCGGAGCCGGAAATCCACCAGGCCTGGTCGGCGGTACCAGGGCTCACATTTCCCTGAAAAATAGCATTAGCATCGCCCCCGGCAGGGCCTTGAAACCAAGCGGCATATCCCCCCGCTGTACTTGGCTTGGTGATGATACCTGATCCTCCTATCAATCCAGCTACCTGAAGCGGAAAACCTGGTGTGGTCGTTCCGATACCTACATAGTCCGTAGTGTCTGTAAGGTAAACCTTGGTACCGGAAGTGGTCCATTGGGCAAAAAGGACATTAACGGCAAGGAGAAGCCCTGAAAAGAGTAGTGCTTTTTTCATACAAATGATTAATGGTTATGTAAAAGAATAAGTTACGTGTGCCGGTACGGAAAATGTACCTAATCAGATGAGCTTAACCGTGTGCGATGGAAGAAATATGAAAGTATGCCTAAACCAGAGAATACTCGCATGAATAGCCGGTATATTTCCTAGGCGCGCCGGATATTTTTTTTCGTAATGGATAATTAATTATTTTACTGAGATGTTCGCTTGGCCGACTGTGCGCTAAAAAAAGGAGGCGAACAAGGAACCGAACAATAAAATTGGAAATTTCGATCCAAATCAGATCTTTGTAGCTATGACGAATAAAATACTGGACATTATTACTGAATCTGTAACGGTGAAGACCCGGGTGTTGAATGACCCGGCCCTGATAGGCCAGGTGGAGGAGATCGTGACGCTGATCGTCCGGCGGTTCCGGGAGGGGAAGCATCTTTACTTTTGCGGCAACGGGGGCAGCGCGGCGGATGCGCAGCACCTGGCGGCGGAATTCTCGGGGCGGTTCTATATCGACCGAGATGCCCTGCCATCGGAGGCCCTGCATTGCAACACTTCTTATATGACGGCTGTCGCCAACGACTATAGCTATGACCTGATCTATTCCCGGCTGATCAAAGGTATCGGGAAGCGGGAAGATATCCTGATCGGGATGTCCACGTCGGGGAATTCCACCAATATCCTCAAGGCCTTCGAGACGGCCCGGGAAAAGGGCATCACCACGATCGGGATGACGGGGGAAGGCGGCGGCAAGCTGAAAGCCCTGAGCGACCACCTGATTGCTATCCCTTCACGGGTCACGCCCCGCATCCAGGAGGCGCATATGTTGCTGGGACATATTATCTGCCAGCTGGTGGAAGAACAATATTTCAGTGCATGATCAAAGAGGCCATTTTGCTGGCGGGGGGACTGGGCACCAGGCTAAGGTCGGCCGTGCCGGAACTGCCGAAATGCCTGGCCCCGGTGAGGGGACGGCCATTCATCGCCTATGTGACCGATTATTTCCGGCGGCAGGGTATCGAAAAATTTATCTTCGCCCTGGGGTATAAGAGCGACTATTTCGATGATTTTTTCCGGGAGACGTTTCCCGACGGGGGGTATGCCGTATCGCTGGAAGAGGAACCCCTGGGTACCGGCGGGGCCATTCGTCAGGCCTGTTCCGTGGCTACCGGCAAGACCGTGCTGATCCTCAATGGCGATACTTTCTTCCGGATAGGGCTGGCGGCATTATCGGACTTTCACGAGGAGAAGCGGGCGGATTGCAGCCTGTGCCTGCGGCCGATGACCGATTTCGACCGGTTCGGAGTGGTAGAGCTGGACAACGAGGCCAGGGTAACCCGGTTCCGGGAGAAGCAGTATTACCGGGAAGGGCTGATCAATGGGGGCGTGTACGCGCTCGACAGAGAGGCCTTTCTTCGGGCGGAGCTGCCGCGGATCTTTTCTTTCGAGAAGGATTACCTGGAGCCTGCTGTAGGTCAAGGACGCGCGGGCGATAGAGCTGCAGGTTACAGAGGAAGGCGGCTGTTCGGGCTGGTACAGGAAAAGTATTTTATCGATATCGGTATTCCGGAGGATTACCGGCGGGTACAGGAAGAATTCAAGGAACTATCATGATATACAGAAGTAAAGCTCCCCTGCGCATCGGGCTGGCCGGCGGTGGGACTGATGTAAGCCCCTACAGCGATCTATATGGCGGAGCCATCCTCAATGCAACCTTGTCGTTGTATGCGCATGCCAGCATCGAACCCTTGGAAGACAATACGATCATCCTGCAGGGGCTCGACCGCAGGGAAGAAGTACGTTTTGAAGACGGCGCGCGGCTGGCCTCGCTGCCTATCGACGGCAGGCTGGACCTGCTGAAGGGGGTCTACAACCGCATCCGTAAGGACTACGGGTGGACGGCAAAGGGCTTTCGGTTGAGCACGTTTGTCGACGCTCCGGCCGGTTCGGGCCTGGGGACCTCCTCCACATTAGTAGTAGCGATCATCGGCGCCTTCGTGGAAATGCTGCGGCTACCATTGGGGGAATACGATATGGCACACCTCGCCTATGACATTGAAAGAAGAGAACTGCGGATGGCAGGTGGAAAACAGGACCAGTATGCGGCCACCTTCGGTGGGGTCAACTATATGGAATTCTATAAGGACGACAAGGTCATCGTCAATCCGCTGCGGGTGAAACAGCAGCATCTGTTCGAGCTGGAAAATAACCTCTTGTTATATTATACGGCTACAAGCCGGGAGTCAGCGAAGATCATCGAGGTCCAGAGCCGGAATGTGACCGACAAGAAGGAGTCGTCTATCGAAGCGATGCACCAGTTGAAGACCCAGGCGCAGCTGATGAAGGAAGCCTTGCTGACAGGCCGGATACATCAGATCGGGGAGATCCTGGATTTCGGCTTTCGTGAGAAGCAGAAGATGGCGGCTGGAATTTCCAATGCCTTTATCGACAATATTTATGAGGAGGCTAAAAAGGCGGGCGCCACGGGAGGAAAGATCTCGGGAGCTGGCGGCGGGGGTTTCATGACCTTTTACTGCCCCGGCGTCTCCAAATATGGCGTCATAGAAATACTCAACCGGCTGGGCGGGCATTGTCAGCCTTATCAGTTCACGGGACATGGATTAACAACGTGGACGATGTGAGTTTGTTTACCTTTGAGCATGCCTACGCAAGAGAAACCCAATCTTATCTGGAGCATCTTTACGATGAAATGTCCGCGGTGCCGCCGGGGGCATATGTTTTCCCAGCCCAATCCCTGGAAATTCGGCCAGATCCTGACCATGCCGGATACCTGTCCTGAATGCGGTCAGCCTTTCGAGATGGAGATAGGCTTTTGGTATGGGACAGGATACGTCAGCTATGGACTGTCCTTTTTTCTTTCGGTGGCGACCTTTATTGCGTGGTGGATGTTGATCGGGATCTCGACGGAAGACAACCGGTTTTTCTGGTGGATGGGTTTGAATGCAGTATTCCTCGTCGTTATACAGCCCTGGCTGATGCGGCTGAGCCGCGTGGTCTGGATCTATTTCTTCGTGACCTATGATGCCGATTACAAGCAGACGGCCGTGAAAAAATTCGATTATGAGACGGAAAGTTATTACCGCCCCAAACCGCAGGAGGATAAAGGAGATGCTCAATAAAAAACCGTCCGTAGTAAGCGGACGGCTGTAAAAAAACCTATTGATAGGGTTAGTATCAATAATTTAACGTTAAAAGGGCAATATTATTATATATGTGGGGATGGGGACTCTTATTATTTCTTCAGAACGATAGTGAATATTGACCCCTCACCGAGGGTACTTTCGCAGGTAATCTTTCCTTTAAGCTCTTCACAGATACGTTTGACGATAGCAAGGCCCAGGCCGGTGGAAGCCTCGCCATTAGTCGGCTGGGAGGATATTTTGCTGTATTTGGAAAAAAGATGAGGCAGCTCGTCGGGCTGGATACCCACGCCTTCATCGCGTATTTTGATACTGACGGCATCTTTTTCTTCGCTGACGCTCATCCACACATTTTTCCCGGGGGCAGTGTATTTAATCGCATTGGACAGCAGGTTGTCCAACATACGTCCCAGCAGCTGTCGGTCGCTGAGAAAGTAAAGGGACCGGGTTGGGCATTCCAGGTGGAGGCGGATATTCTTGTTGGCGGCGACGGGAGTAAAATTATCCAGGCGCCATTCAGCGAAAATGCGCAGGTCGAGATTTTCCAGCTGTAATTTATTCTGGTTGGTCTCGGCCTTTTCTATGTCGAGGATGTGACGGATCAGCAGCTCTCCATATTGGGTAGCCTGGGCGATGCGGTCGAGCGCTTTGCGTTGCGAATCGCTGAGATTATCCTGTTCGCTAAGCAATAGCTGCTGCCACATGCCGATGCTGGCGAAAGGAGTACTGAGGTCGTGGGAGACGATGCTGATCAGGGAGTTCTTTTCTTCATTCAATTCCGACAGCCGCTCATTCTGCCGGACGAACAGATCGTTATTAGCCTGTAGCTGTCTGTTGGCTTTACGTTTGACAATAAAGGCCATGGCGGCTGCGATGGCAATGAGCAGCAGGCTGACAGCCATGACCATCATGATCCGGTTGTGGAATTTCTGCTGGGCAATCTCCGACTGCAGAAGGAGTTTTTCATTTTCTCTTTCCCGGGTCTCATATTTTTTTTCCAGCTCGGCTATCGACTTGTAGGTCTCGCTGTTGACCAGCGCAGTGTCCAGCGCATACCATTTGCCCTGGTACTCCCAGGCTTTTTTGTAATCGCCGCGGTGTTGAGCCAGCTTGGCCAGGATCTGGTAACTATCGGATTCTTTGCTTTTAGAATCCAACTGGCGAGCGAGCTGCAATGCCAGGTCGCCGTATTTGGCGGCGGAGTCATAGGCCCCTTCTTCGCTATAGGAATCGGCCATGTTGAGTACATCGAGCCATACATCGGCCTGCCGGGATGGGGACTGGCTGACGAGATGATGGTTGTAATTATCCCGGAAGTAGACGATAGACTGGGCGAACTCCTTCAGATAATAATAGGTATTGCCCATGTTGTTATACAGGTCGTCCAGGTCAAATGTCCCTTTTGCTTCCAGCGGCTTGCCGATGCGCAGCCCTTCCTTCAGCAGCAGCAGGGCGCTGTCATAGAGACCGAGACGGTCATAAATAGCGCCGAGGTTGATATAGGAGGTTACCAGGGATCCGGCATCTCCCAACTGCCGGTCCAGGCGGACGCATTCCTGGTAGATCTCTTTGGCTTTTTCGGGTTCTTTCATATCCGAAGTATACACCGCTGCCAGGTCGGCGAGAGCCTCGGTCTGGTGCTCGATATAGCCGAGTTTCCGCGCAACGTCGAGCGCCTGCATATAGTAATCGATGGCACGGGGATAGTTCGCTTTGTTCTCAAAATACCAGCCATAAAGACGCAGGGACATGAACCTGGCCGCGGGGTATTGGCCTTTCTGATCAATCTGCCGCATGTAATCTGCATAATAGTCGATGGAGTCGATGCGGGCCTCGGTCAATTTCATCGCGTAATAGTAAAGATGCCGGATGCTATTAGTGTCCACCTGGCCAGCGGCGGAAAAGGCGATCGATAGGAGCAGTAGGGGTAGTAGACGCTTCACTGGAAAGATCGTTCATTTAGACCAAGATACTGATCTTTCCGGCTAATCGGTCAGATTATTACGCAGGGCAAACTTAACCAGGCCCACGGTATTGTTGACGCCCAATTTGGCGATGAGATTTTTGCGGTGTGTCTCTACGGTGCTGACGCTGAGAAATAGTTTGCCCGCAATTTCGGCATTGCTAAATTCCTTGCAGATGAGGCGGAGTACTTCCAGCTCACGCCGGGAAAGGATCTCATCTATCTGTTTGTCTTCGATGGTAATGGTATGGCGGAAATCTTCGTCCCTGTCACCGATATGGATGTCTTTGCTGAAATAATTGCCGCCGTTCTGTACGGACCTAATGGCGCCCAGTAGTTCATCCAGAGAAGCGTTCTTCAGGACATAGCCCTGGATCTTGTACTTAGCCAGCTTGTGTACATAGCGGGTACCGCGCAGCAGGGTAAGGTAAATGATGCGGAGGTCGGGATGACTGGCCCTGATCTGTTGCAATATCTCTTCTTCCGGCATATCCGGCAGGTAGACATCGAGCAATAAGATATCCGCGTTCAATCCTTCTTTTATCCGATCAAGAAGCTGTCTACCCGATGTAGCAGTGCCTATTACTTCTACGTCCTCCTGCTTGTTCAACAATAAGGCCAGCCCTTCTAAGTATATTTCATGATCATCGATAATAAAAACTCGAATCATGTTGTTTTAATAGATTCCGTAAGTATTTCAACTACAAGGCAAGTTAAAACTATTTATGATATGACTACTAAAAAGGCCCCTCAAAAAGAGGCCTTTCCCGAAAATGAGTGATGTTCAGCCTATTAATTAAGATTTTCGATAATACCTGCAATCCCCTGCCCTCCGCCCACACAGGCCGTAACGATACCATATTTCTTATTGAGCCGCTTCATATCATGTACGAGCTGAACAGTCAATTTGCAGCCGGTACAACCCAGGGGGTGACCCAGGGCGATGGCGCCGCCGTTGATATTGACGATGGCGGGGTTGAGTTCGAGGCGACGGATGACGGCAAGGGCCTGGGATGCGAAGGCTTCATTCAGCTCTACCAGGTCGATTTGACCCAGGTTCATGCCTGCTTGTTTTAAGACTTTAGGGACGGCTTCCACGGGGCCAATGCCCATGATACGGGGATGAACGCCGGCGCTGGCGCAGGCCACGAGGCGGGCGATGGGTTGGAGGCCGAGCTCTTTGACCATTTTCTCACCCATGACGATGACGAAGGCCGATCCGTCGCTGGTCTGGGAGGAATTGCCGGCCGTGATGCAGCCGCCGGCGGCAAAGACGGGTTTCAGCTTCGCCAGGGCTTCCAGCGAAGTATCGGCCCGGGGGCCTTCATCGGTATCCACGGTAAAGGTTCTTTTCTGGCGGCGTCCTTTCTCGTCGACATAGACTTCTTCGACGGGGAGGGGTAGGATGCCGTCCTTGAAATAGCCGTTTTTGATAGCGTTGATGGCCTTCTGATGGGAGGCATATGAGAACTGGTCCTGGTCTTCGCGACTGACGTTGTATTCTTTGGCGACAGCCTCGGCCGTGAGGCCCATGTTGAGATAGTAATCGGGCTCATCGGAGGCGATGGAATAGGCCGGTACCGTCTTCCAGCCGGCCTGCGGTACCATGGTCATGCTTTCCGTACCGCCGGCAATGATGCACTCGGCCATCCCGCTGCGTATCTTGGCTGTCGCCATGGCGATCGTCTCCAGGCCGCTGGCGCAATAACGATTGACGGTAACACCGGGAGCGTGGATGCCGACTGCCCGCGCGGCGATGATACGACCGACCTGTAGTCCCTGCTCAGCTTCGGGAACGGCATTACCGACGATGACGTCGTCCACGCGGAGCGGGTCGAGCTGGGGGACGGAGGCCAGCAGACTTTTGATGACGGTGATAGCCATGTCATCCGGGCGGTAGAAGCGGAGTTTGCCCCTTTTTGATTTTCCGACGGCGGTGCGGTAACCGGCGACGATGTATGCTTCCTGCATAGTAATAATGTTTTAGTTGTTTATGCAACTTTCGTCATCAAAGATAAGAAATTTTATCTTCTTTATCTTCGCGGCGATATGTACAAGATACTGCGTTTTATCCTGTTCTTTTTTCCGCCTGAGGAGGTGCATCATTTTTCCATGCGGGGTTTGAAGCTGTTGTGCGGCTGGGGGCTGACGCGGCGGCTGGGGGCGTGGAGTTGCCGGCCGGAGGAAGGTTCCGGAAGTGGGGCCGGGGGTAGTGCCGCAGGGAGTTTGGGGCGGGAGGTTTTCGGATTGACCTTCCCCAATCCCGTGGGCCTGGGGGCAGGATTCGACAAGAATGCGCTGTATTTGCGGGAGCTGGCGGCGCTGGGGTTCGGGTTTGTGGAGATTGGGACGGTGACGCCGGTGGCGCAGGCCGGCAATGAGCAGCCGCGGTTGTTCCGGCTGCCGCAGGATGAGGCGTTGATCAACCGGATGGGTTTTAATAATGACGGGGCAGAGGTGATTGCGGGGCGGTTGAGGGAGTGGAGGGCAGGCACGGGGCACCGCGAGGGGCAGGCGACTGGGCAGGCTTCGGGTCGACGGGCTGGCGAGGCTGGCCGGTTGATCGTTGGGGGAAATATCGGGAAGAACAAGGTGACGCCGAATGAAGAGGCCTGGAAGGATTATGAGATCTGTTTCCGGGCTTTATATGAATACGTGGATTATTTTGTCGTGAATGTGAGTTCGCCGAATACGCCGGGGTTGCGGGCATTGCAGGACAAGGATGCGCTGCGGCAGATATTGACGAATCTGCAACGGGTCGGCGGCGAGCTGGCTGGTTTGCATGGGCCGCGGCCTTTGCTGTTGAAGATCGCCCCGGATCTGAACCAGCAGCAACTGGACGATGTGATTGCGCTGGCGTTGGAGATCCGGCTGGATGGCCTGGTGGCTTCGAATACGACGATCAGCAGGGAAGGGTTGGTGACGCCGGCGGAGCGTCTGGAGGCTATCGGGGCGGGCGGGTTGAGCGGGGCGCCGTTGCGGGAGCGGGCGACGGAGGTAGTGCGGTATCTCGCAGCACAAACGGGAGGCCG
>PMUF01000352.1 GCA_003167015.1 Chitinophagaceae bacterium
CCCACCACCACCTCATTATGGCGTCAGGAGGAAGATCTCGTCAACGGATCGATCAGCAAGCTCAAGCTGTCAAAAATGAGAAACGTGACCTCCACCCTCATCAGCGTCCTGCGCGACTCCTGTTTTATCGAAGGCAGTTACACCCCGACCTGGCATGGCGCCTATCTTTCTGCCCGCAATAGCGGCGGCCCGTTGATGCAATTCGGAGTAGATTGTCATTTTGCCGATCAACATGCAGAGCTGACCATTACGGCCAATGATCTCCAGCCGTTGCTGGGTCATCTGGCAGTGGGCCATCAGCAGTTCCTGACGATGGATATCTCCCCGGCAGTGAAGAACGGTGGCCAGTATTTCGAATCCACAGGCATGGACGGGGATGTGAAGGTCAGGCGTTGGCTGATCACTACCGGGATCGATCAGCTGCCGTACGTGCCCGTCACCCGGAAAGAATATCTGCAGGCGGCGAAAATCGAGCTGGCCGAAATCAAAGCCGCTATTATTGCCGAAGTAAAGGAGAAAGTGCCGGTACGTCCCGCCGCCATCCAGGAGGCAGAGAAGAAAGCGATGATCGATCAGCTGAAGGCTATGTATAGTGGGCTTGCCCTGGAGGTTCGGATGCGGCAGTACCTGAAGAATTACAGGACAGACGAACAGTACCTGAAAGACAATACGGATAAGGAAACGGCCGGTGCAGACGGTACGATGCACCTGATGGAGGACCTGCTGGCGCATCTGCCGGCGACGGAGCTGGGCAAACCGGCTATCGTCAGCGTACCGGCCATCGACTTCAACGGATTCGAGGATGGTCATACCGACAAGATGCTGGTCCGTATCAACCCCACTTATTTCAATGGCGGGCTTTCCGATGAAAAGCCGCAGCTGTTCCTGGTAGAATGGCGTTATGATGCATCGAATGCAGCCGCAGCGGACATCGATCAGCAGCTGACCCAAAATTTGGACGGCCAGCAGCTGAAAGCGTTACTGGGGAAATAGTTACATTTACCGGAACAATCGATCCACTATGCCCAGGGCCCCAATCCCTTATAGATTGCTGTCGGTTTTATTTCTATTGGTCCTGTCGGCGCAGGGCAGCTTTTGCCAGCCCAACCCGGCCAAACCCGATCTCTGCCAGGGAAGTTATTACACTGAAGAACAGGCGGTCAGGGTATTACAGGATCTGTCCGATGAATATCACGACCGGGCCTCCTGGGAAAAAAGGGCGGCGTTGATCCGCCGCGGCATCCTCGAAGGGGCGGAACTGCAGCACATGCCCCGGCAACCTTTGACTGTCATCCGGACAGGCGTCCACCGCCAACATGAATACATCGTAGAGAACATTGCGATAGAGACCCTCCCCGGCTATTATCTTACCGGAAACCTCTACCGCCCCGCCCGGCGTATTTCTTCCATGGCCGGCATCCTCTCCCCGCATGGTCATTTCTATCATCCTGACGGCCGGTTCCAGGAGCAGGAGCAGAAACTATGCGCGACACTGGCACGGATGGGTGCCACTGTCTTCACCTACGACATGGTCGGATTCGGGGACAACAGGCAATGTTCTCATGAGATCCCCAAGGCCCTCAAGTTGCAGACCTATAACAGCATCAGGGCCCTGGACTTCCTTCTTTCCCTGCCAGATATCGATTCGTCCAGGATAGCCGTCACTGGCGCTTCGGGCGGGGGGACGCAGACCATCCTCCTGACAGCTATCGACAGCAGGGTAAAAGTTTCCGTGCCCATCGTCATGGTCTCGGCGTATTTCTTCGGCGGGTGCATCTGCGAGAGTGGAATGCCCATCCATCGTCGTCCCGACCATCTCACCAACAATGTGGAGATCGCCGCTCTGGCAGCCCCCCGGCCCATGCTGCTGATATCCGATGACAGCGATTGGACGAGGAACTGCCCCAGGGTCGAATACCCCTATATCCGGACGTTGTATAGCTGGTATGGGGTTCCTCAAAACGTCGGGAATGTTCACCTGACCGGCGAGAAACATGATTTAGGGCCCTCCAAGCGGCAGGCCGTTTACGCTTTTCTCATCAGGCAGCTCCGACTGGAAGACAAGACAATGCTGAAAGGAAGTGAGATAGACGAAAGCAACAGTGCAGCGCTTAGCGTGGAATCATTGACGGTATTCAACCAGCAATATCCGCGACCCACGGGAGCAGTATCCGGCGATGAGGCGGTGATGGGCTTGTTGAATTGGTAAAACCGGGCGCACCTTCGCGTTCACCGGCGCCGCCTACAAAGTGATTTCCGCTCCGGGGGGTAATATTTTCAACCGGTCGCCGATGCCGAATGCAGCAAATGATGTTTGCAGGTCGACCTGGTTCTGGGTGAAATGCCGCCAGCCTTCATAATGCAAAGGGATGATGGTAGCCGTTGGGAAGGCGGCGGCGGTGTCGATGGCGTCATTGGTGCCCATCGTCAGGTTGAAGGGTCCCCTTACGCGGGCAGCCCCTGCAAAAAGAAAGATATAATCCGGTTCGAACTTTCGGGCCACTTCGGCGACTCCCTCATAGAAGACTGTATCACCCGTTATATAGATTTCATAGTTCAGCCGGCCTTTCACGGATAGGATGAAGCCGATGACGTCGCCGGAAATAGGCTCGATCCCCGCAGGGCCATGACGGGCAGGAGTAGCTGTTATCGTGATGCTACTGCCATCAGGCGTTGTCAGGGTGCGGCTGTCCCAGGGCATCAGGCCGATGCTGTTGCCCCCCAGCCGCCGGGCCCCGCTGACCGTCGTATAGGTATGGGTGACGGTTTGCAAGAGGGCCCTCCCGGCGGTGTCGAGGTTATCCGGGTGCTGGTCATGGCTCAGCAGGACGACATCGATCTTTCCGATGGCTGTGGTGGAGGGAGACTGCACTTTGTCGAGGACGATCTTGCCGCCGCTGGAGAGATAACTATTACCGGCCGGATCGAGGGTGGGATCCGTCATCAGGCGTAGGCCGCCGATGGTGAGGATGGCCGTGGGGCCGCCAATATAGAGTGCCTGCATCGATTTTTTTTGCAAAGTTAAAGGGATTTTTCCGGGGGCGGAGATTTCCTATATTTATTCCATGAATGACGATATCCGCGATGATTTGATCAATGGGGTGAAGAAGGTACATTATGCCTATCTGCGATTGTCGGATAAGCAGGCTCAGCAAATCTATGCCATGGAAGAAGAGGATCGCGCAGTGCATCCTTATATCGGAATGCTGATGCCGGGCTATGTTCAATTCGTACAGGAAGCAGATGCGCCAACGGCGGAGGAATCGATGATGATGTCGCTGTTGCTGATGGGTTAGCGTTACAGTAGTTTTGGGGATAAGTTTTAATTTGTCATGCTAATAAATTTAGTAAATTTGATAGTGTGATTGAAACTGAAAACCTTAAAACTATGAGCGAGAAATCATTTTACGATCTTGATTATATTATTGAGATTAACGAGCAGCGGCTCGAGGAATATACGACGGCCTACCAGAAAGTTTTGGAGCGCCTGACACACGTGATCCTGATTTATTCGGCCATTACGATTTTTTTAATCCCCATTATTCAGGATAGTTCGTTGTTCAGGATAAGCAATCCGATTTTTTTATTGTTTCTTATAATTTTCCTGGGATTGCTGGTTGTATCGCTGGTATTTACGATCAGGCTGATTATTCCCGGAGATTTGGCCTACCTGAATTTTCCAAAGAAATATTATAGAGATTATCGAAAGGAATATGAAAAATCCATTGAGGATAAAGAGAGTATCAATGAATTATTAAAAGTATCTTATGTCAGGGAATTAGAAGAGATTTTGGCAAACAACGAAAAGGCCTTGAGGATCAAAAGCACCTTTCAATACAAGGCATTGATATTTGCGTTAATATCCATTGTTCCTTATTTGGTCTGCCTGACTTTCCACCTTTCTCAAAAAAGCGATAATGTTCAAAAAGTTCAGATTGTGAATACCGAAAATTTGAGTAATTTTATGAAACCAGATACCATGGCAAAGTGCAAAGACGATAAAAAAACCACTAATGTGGATGCAATAAAGGCGAACGACTATCCAGGGGTTGATAATAGTCTTGTGCTTGATTCACACCCTATTTATCGCAGGGAGAATTCTTCAGTTGCCTATACATTCACGTTTGACGGAAAGAAAGTCTATATAAAATAGATATCCCGCCAGGAATCAATTTCATCGATAACAAAGATGCAGAAGCTCTTACGGCAATTATCAAGCTGGCACTGTATCCTGCTGATACCGCTTTTGCTATCCGGTATAATGGCAGTTGCGCAGAATGCTGAAGAAACAAGTGCCTGGATGGAACGGATCAAAGTAATCCTGGCGGGGGAAAAAACGGGTAATCACTTGTTGTACAGGCTCGATACTTTAAAATCAGAATTTATTCCATCCAGGAGCAGGGTGGTTGATTATTTCAACAGGGATCTGGATTTCGGTTACAGGCACCGGCGCCTGAACGTCGAATTAAACATGTCCATGTATCAGGTCGATCTGTTGTGCTTCCATGATACTATTTACCTGAGTTCAGTCATTACCGATCCGGAGTTCTACTGGGAGCCCGATCTCAGTTCACGCCAATTCGACAGCGCCCATGTCATGCCCTATCTCAGCCGACGAAATAGATTTTACCGTTCGAAGAAAGATGTCAGCCAATTGTTTAGTGAGATCTCGCTGGACGAAGAGTATGCGTTTTATTGCGGGTATGCCGACTCGAAGACTGAAAAGGGACGATACATCGATTCGCTGGTCGACGCGGAAGATGTCAGCACGCTGACGGATATGTTGAAAAGTATTAACTGTGAAACCCAGTCTTATGGGATAGCCGGATTGGAACGGTTAGAAGCTCAGAATGTGGATCTCGCGCCCGAAATAACGTACCTGATCCGATATGTCAAACGGCGAAATTCGGAATTGACGACCTGCTCAGGTTGTCTTAGAGGCCTGGTCACAAGGATCTATTCGCGGAAATAGAACGAATTACAACCCCAGCACCGCTTTCAATTTCACATAACCGGCTTTACTGACGGGCACCTGTGCGCCGGAGGAAAGGATACAGAGATGACTGTCCTTTTCGTAGGGGTCGATACGGGTGACCTGCTGTACGTTGATGATATAGCTTCGATGCGTTCGGACAAAGCGATTGGGGTCGAGCACGTGTTCAAAATAGCTCATCGTCCTGTTCTTCAGGAAGGCGCCGTTGTGGGTGTGGATCTTGACATAGTCATCGGAGGCTTAGAGGTAGTTGATGTCTTCC
>PMUF01000367.1 GCA_003167015.1 Chitinophagaceae bacterium
CCCCAAAAGAACTTTTACCCGCGCAGATACCCTTAGGGGCAGCATCACCCCCGAACGGGCCTGGTGGAACCTGCTGAAATATGATCTCAAGGTAACCCCGGATTATGACAAGAAGTCCCTGACGGGAGAAAATGCCATCACCTTCCAGGCCACAGCCGACGGCCAGATCATGCAGATCGACCTACAGGAACCCATGATACTCCTGGCTGCCACCTGGGGGAAAAAACCGCTGACCTTCGTTCGCGAGGGAAATGTCTTTCATCTGCGCTGGCCGAAGGTCATCAAAGCAGGCAGCGTGGAGACGGTTAACCTCAAATTTGCGGGTGTCCCGCGCGTTGCCGTCAAGCCACCATGGGACGGCGGCTGGATCTGGACCAAAGACAAGGATGGCAGACCCTGGATGTCTGTCGCCGATGAAGGATTGGGCGCCAGCGTATGGTTCCCCTGTAAGGACCACCTGTACGACGAACCGGACAGCGGGGTAGTCATGAGCATTACCGTAGCCGACAGCCTGGTAGCCATCGGCAATGGCAGGCTGCGGGAAAAACATCCCAACGGCGACGGCACCACTACGTGGACCTGGGCAGTCGTCACTCCCATCAACTCCTATGATATCATTCCCTATATCGGCAAATATGTCAACTGGTCCGAAAAATACAAGGGTCTGAAAGGCAATCTCGATTGTAATTTCTGGGTACTGGACTATAACCTGGAGAAGGCCAGGCCACAGTTCAAGCAGGTCGATACCATGCTGGACGCCTTCGAATACTGGATGGGCCCCTATCCCTTTTATGAGGATGGGTATAAATTGGTCGAAGCTCCCCATCTGGGTATGGAACACCAAAGTAACGTGGCCTATGGCAATCACTTTGAGAACGGCTACCTGGGCCACGACCTGTCAGGCACAGGCTGGGGCTTGAAATGGGATTACATCATCGTCCATGAGAGCGGTCACGAATGGTTCGGCAATAGCATCACCGACAAAGATGCGGCAGACATGTGGATCCACGAAGGTTTCACCGATTATTCGGAAACACTCTTCACCACCTATATGTACGGGGTGGAGGCCGGCAACGACTATTGCATCGGTATCCGCAAGAACATCAGCAATGACGACCCGATCATCGGCACGTACGACGTCAATAAGGAAGGATCGGGAGACATGTACTTTAAAGGCGCCAATATGCTGCATATGATCCGGCAGATCGTGGGCGACTCGGCCTACCGCGGCATGATGCACGGACTGAGCAGCACCTTCTACCACCAGACGGTGACGACCCAACAGATCGAGGGATACATGAGCCACTATGCCGGCAAGGACTTCTCGACAATCTTCGACCAGTATCTCCGGACCACACAGATACCGGTACTGACCTATCAGACCAACGGCGACGTCATCTCTTACCGCTGGACCAACTGTGTAAAAGGATTTAATATGCCGGTGAAGGTATATGCCGGCGGGCTGCCGGAACAATGGATCACCCCGACGGAAAACTGGCAGACCATGCCGGCCGGAACGGGCGGACAGGTCATAAACGGCAGCGGCGGACAGATGCCGGGTGCTGGTGCACCCCCGCAGCAGGCGGGCCACCGTGCGCCCAATGGTCCGGGGCCACGCATCCTCCCCGTAGGAGAGACCGGCAATGGCTCCGGCGGTGACGGAAATCTGTCGGTAGACCGGAATTTCTATATTATTATGCGAAAAGCGGGTTAGTTAGCGGCCCGGCGCGGCCTGTGCCGCACCTTCCGGCTGCCCGGGGTCCAGGATACGGCCGGCGCCGATATAGTGCTTGTCATAATAGCCGTCGTTCATGTCACTGATCATGACCCCGGACACCGAGGCATGAATGAACTTATTATTACGCAGATAAACCCCTACATGGGTGACCATACGGCGTTTGCCCAATGTGTGAAAGAAGACAAGGTCCCCTTCCTGCAGTTCGCTGCGGCCGATCCGGCGGGTGGCCTCATATTGCTCTTTTGAAGTGCGGGGCAACGTCGTCACGCCATAGACGGATGACATCAGCAGAATGGCGAAAGCGGAACAATCGATGCCTTCCCGCGTGCTGCCCCCGTAATGATAGGGCGTACCATACCAATAGTCCATGAAGCTCAGCAGTTTGGGATTGTTCAAGTCTTCCACCGACGCATTCTCCAGGATAGCGTATTTGAACTGCAGGGCCGGATAATCTTCGATGGGGCCGCCCGGCCGGTCGCTATAAGAGGCCGTTTTCACCGGCGTCTTTTTATTCGCGCCGCTGTGAGAACTATGGGATTGATCCTGCTGACCATCCGAATTGATGGCAATATTATTGATGAATTCTATGGAACCGGAGGAAGAAGTACTGCTCTGCGAAGGGGTTGCAGTCGGCCTGGAAGCGGCGGGTTTTACCGTGCTGCAACTGGTTGCAACGACACAAAGGATGACAATAAATATGGCATTTCTAAACATATTTTCCACAAATAAGGGTACGGCCAAACAGTTGGCACAGCAAATATAGCAAAAAAATTGCCAAGGAATTGTCAAATTGGCGGGTATGGGTGTCGAATAAGTTTTTTTAAGGTGTATTTCTATTCATTTTACCTTTGTTGGCGGACTTGAAAAAACCTGTTATATGAAAATCGTGGGAATGGGCATTATGCGAAATTCGATCCAAATAAAACTATACGATATCTTCCGGAAAGATCTTCATCTACCGGATGAAAGGGCCCGGGAATTGGTGCAGACTATTGATGAGGCAGTCAAGGGAGAATATGAAGACAATCTGGAGGGGGTGGCTACAAAGGATTTTGTCAAGGAGGAGATCCTAACCGTGAGGGATTTTGTGAAAGAAGAGATCCGCCTGGTCAAAGAGGAAATCCACAACCTTGAGCTGAAGATGACTAAAGCCATCTATATCTCCAGTCTGATTCAATTCCTGGCCATCGTAGGATCTGTTATCGCCATCATCAACTTTATGCGTCATCAATAACCTGAGGAAATAGCTTGCCGGGCCTGAAGTTTCCCGGCAGGCAGCCCGGAAGACCCGGCGGGCGCCCCACCCCTGTGGAAAGAATGTGCTTTTCCCGAACAAATCCCCTCCACTTTTGTTCGTTAATTGCAGGTCCTATGTCTACATTCTCTCATCTACATACCCATACGCAATTCTCCCTGCTGGACGGAGCCGCCTCCATCCAGAGCCTCTACAAAAAGGCGATCGGGGACAAAATGCCCGCGCTGGCCATCACTGACCATGGCAATATGTTCGGCGCCTTCGAGTTCGTGGCCGAAGCCTACAAGCACAAAAATGAGGACGGCACCCTCAAGGTCAAGCCGGTAGTGGGTTGTGAGTTTTATGTGGTAGAAGACCGGTCCCGGAAGACCTTCACCAAGGAGCAGAAGGACGAGCGTTATCACCAGATCCTCCTGGCCAAAAACAAGGTGGGGTATCAAAACCTGATCAAGCTGACTTCCCTGGGCTATACGGAAGGACTATACAGTAAATATCCCCGTATCGACAAACAACTGATCCTGCAATACCATGAAGGGTTGATCGCGACGACATGTTGCATCGGCGCATATGTCCCGCAGACGATCCTGCATGAAAGTGAAGAAAAAGCCGAAAAAGAATTCAAATGGTGGCTGGACCTCTTCGGCGAAGACTACTTCATCGAACTGCAGCGGCATAATATCAAAGAACAGGAAAAGATTAACCTGGTGTTGCTAGGCTTTGCCAAAAAATACAATGTCCCGGTGATTGCCACCAATGACAGTCATTATACGGACCGGGATGATTATAACGCCCACGATATCCTGCTGTGCATCAACACAGGCGAGAAACAGGCGACGCCGGGATATGACGATTTCGTCAATGACGACACGAATATGAAGAACCGGCGGTTCAAATTCCCGAACGACCAGTTCTATTTCAAGACGACCGAGGAGATGAAGGCCCTGTTCAGCGATGTGCCCGAAGCAATCGATAACACCAATATGATCGTGGACCGGGTCGAGGTGCTCAACCTGAAGAAGGATATCATGCTGCCGGCTTTCCCCATCCCTAAGGAATTCCAGATCCATCAGAACGATAGTAATCTCAACCAGTGGGAATACTTGAAATACCTTACGCAGGAAGGAGCAAAGCTGCGGTACAGTGACCTGACGCCGGAGATCCAGGAACGGCTGGACTTTGAGCTGTTCACTGTCAAGACCATGGGGTTTGCGGGTTACTTCCTGATCGTTTGGGATATTGTGAGGTATTGTAACCAGAATAACATCATGGTGCAGGGGCGCGGGAGCGCGGCGAACAGCGCGGTATGTTACAGTCTTGGGATTACTTACTGTGATCCTTTGAAGCATAAGTTGCTTTTCGAGCGGTTTCTAAGTGAGAGCCGGAAGGGATCGTGGCCGGATATAGACCTTGATTTGCCGAGTGGAGACAAGCGGGAACAGGTAATCCAGGAGATATACCGGCGCTATGGGCGGACGGGGGCGGCAATGACGGCGAATGTCATTACTTACCGGGGACGCAGCGCGATGCGGGAGGTGGGGAAGGCGCTTGGGTTATCGACCGATGTGATGGACAGGTTCTCGGGGCTCTATGCGAATGGGGATTATCCGCATACCATCGATTTCGAGCGGCAGGTGGATATGGCGGGGATGCCGGCGGCGCATCCGCGGCTGGCGGCGCTGGTGAGCCTGTATCATTCGATTTACGGGCTGCCGCGGCATCTGGGGCAGCACTCCGGCGGCATGGTGA
>PMUF01000060.1 GCA_003167015.1 Chitinophagaceae bacterium
ATGTTCTGCCTCGAAGGCACCGGCGCCATTTCGCACCTGTCGATCCACCATCACCCTGACCTGTTCAACGAACTCCCTTTTTTCGCCGCCCTTGCCATCAAAGGCCAGCCTGCCTCCACGCGTGTGCTGGAAGGCCCCGTCCCCGACTGGAAAAAATTCGGTGGCAAGGGATCCGGTCTCGGTGACGTGGGCAAGACCTGGGGCCTCGCCCGTTTCCGGCAGGCCACGTTCACAGCGCATTTCCCCTTCGCCAAAGTCGAGTTGAAAGATCCAAAAATACCTGTCGCCGTCACCCTTACCGGCTGGAGCCCCTTCATCCCCACGGATGCGGATAATTCCAGNNCTCTCACAGGACAGCGCGACAGCGCCAGACCAAAAAGGCGACCTGGCCTTTTTCACCGATGACCCGGCGGCTATAATAAATAATTGTTGGTTCCGTGGCGGCTGGTGGGATCCGCTGACTATAGCCTGGCAGCAGATCATTCGCTTTCCCCTGAGGAGACGCCGCAGCCGGTGAAGCTCGACCGCCTGACCGGGGAATGCCTGGTGGCAGGAATGCAGGATTTCCCCAGCAAACCCATGCAACTGCTGGATAGGCTGATAGCGATGCTGAAGAAATGGGCGCCGCGGGGTGAAAACCGGCAATATTACTGGGCAAAAGACCGTTATAGGCTATTCGTACTAACAGGAATTGCCATGAAAAAATTTAAACGGTCCTTACCATTTCTCCTATGGTTTATCATCATAACCGAGGCGGCTTATCGTGGAGTACTCATTTCCATAAATGAAACAAACTGGCTGGTCAACCTATGTCAGCTAATAGCTTTAATGTTAATAATTTTTCAGTCTTATTTTCTTATTGAAATGCTGATCAGAAAGAAGGTCAATTTACAGGTGTTGAATCAAATTCAACGCCGGAAATCTACTAAGCACAATAGGGTTTTCTTTCTGGCCAGACTGGAGCATCAACAAGAACGTATTGTGAGTCTAGCCTCCTCAAATTTGGAATTCAGAAGCGATATGGCCTTCAAGGGATATTACACTTTCAATAACAAACTAAAAGTTATTGACCCATATGTAGTCAGATATAGAATCCTTCTGCTCATTTTAGGTGTCCTGATCATTAGCCTGTCTCCGCTTGTGGGGCGTTTTCTTTCTTCTATAGGGTGATCTTAGAAGCCTTGCGATTGCGCCGGCGATACCTTTTACAGCTATAGCGTCGATGGTGGGATGGGCATTTATATCCCTTTCACGTACATATATCGAAAATCAAACGTGAATTCCTTGAACTGACGCATAAAATCCTGACCGACATTGCCGTTGAATCGTTCCTGCGGCGTGATCTTCTCCGTAAGGATACTTACACTATCGATGGTAACCGTCTTGCCACCGAGGCTTAGCTGAAAGGAGGGCAACAGGTAAATATCTTTTGTCTTCATTCCGCCGGCCCCCATGAAGCCCGTTCTTTTTTTGCTGGCCGATCGCAGGATGGCAGCCCGGTGCGCATCGAACCAGGTAGCGTACAGGGTGGTGGTGCTGGCGCCGGAATCGAAATGATACAGCAGGGTATCCCCGCCCGATGCCAGCAATAGGACCGGATCCAGGCCATCGAAGCCCATGTTATGGAGGTCTCCGGGTGCCGGTGTGGGTGGAATCACCATCCGCCCGTCGTTGTAGACCTGGACTTCCTGTAAATCGGCGATAATGGTCATACCCACGATGATGTTGATCTGAAAATGGATAGGCTCGAAATATAGGATCGAATCCGGCATGACCTGGAAGATGGCGTGACGGACCAATACCTGGCCGATATAAAGACTATCGGCCACCGCGAGACCCACGGTAAATTGGTTGCCGGTGATTCCGGCACTCTCCCGATAGTGTACATCCATCAGGCGCAGATGCAGTTTTTCGGCATAGGACCGGGTGACGGAAGATATATTGGCGCGGGTGTCGAATATGGCGTTCACGGTTTGTGTATGCGACTGCAGTGGGATTTCTATCAGCCCGAGCAGGTCCCGGCTCCAGGTTACTCCGGCGCCTGCCCCTAAAACCACTTCTTCCGGAGCCTCATTCCTCAGCGCATGGCGGATCAACCAATCATTCTTTTCATCCGCCAAAGTGGGGCTATCGACCGCCTTAGGGTATTGGTGGACGAGGAGGCTGTCTGTCCGGGCAGCCGCTGCGTATTGCCCCAGCTTGAAGTAACTATCTCCCTGGACCCGCAGCAAATTGGCTTTGATGGAATCCGGGAGGCCGGCCAGGTCCAGGTTCATGAAAGAATCGATCCGCGCGATACAGCCGGTGTTTCGGTTGAAGACATTGTCCAGGATAGCCGCGAAATAGAGCCGTCTGGATGTCGAAAGTTCAAGGGAATGGAGATTCAATTGATTCTCCAAATGGAAATATTCTTTTTTATCCAGCAATTTATCCATCTGCCGGATCAGCGGTGGGGCGTCGACCGGTGCTATAGAGGTGCAGCGGGGAAGGAGGAGGGCTGACAGTATGATGGCCAGGATTCCGGGAGATGTGAAAGGAGTGTGCTTCATGGGTTGTTTTTACAAAGAAGCAAAGGAACAGCTTCCGAGCCGGAATAAATTGTAAAAAAACGAATAGCGGCTCACCACCAACTCCTTGCATTGATGGCATTCAGCTGGTTGCTCTCTTGCAGGAATCCGCTCGGGTGAGTCCCGGCAAAAACCTTGAACTCATGGATAAAATGCGCTTGGTCATAGTAGCCTGTATCCAGGGCCAGGGACGTCAGGCCACTGGTTGCCGTCAACTCTGTAATGGTGTGATGGAATCGTTTCAGTCGGCTGTACTTTTTCGGTGACATGCCGATGGACTGTTCAAAGATCATTTGCAGTCTTCTCTTGGATGGGGAATAGCGGTTATAAAACGCCGGAAGGTCAATCAGGCCATGGTGGCTGTCGATAAAATTTACCGCATCCCGGATCAGCAGGCCGCCTGAAGACCCTTTGAGCCTGCCAACCAGGTAATCTTCAAGATGGGTGACCATCTCTCGCGGTGAATTTTTGTTGAGGATCCGGTCGGCCATTTCCCGGCCCGCAACAGGGAGTGCGTCGGCCAGGGGTATTTTGGTTTGGGCCAATTGACCGGGCGGCAGTTTAAAAAGTGCGTGAAGTCCCCAGGGGTGGAAACAGATGCCGAGAATCCGATGCAGGTGGCCAGGTGTCACAAAATAGGGTTGGTGACCGGGAGGGATGATAAAACTCTTCGCTCCACCTGCCCCGAGGTTGAAAGTGATTTCCGCTAAACTTTGAGGTAGGATACGCTCAGACTGATCGCCGGTGCCGTGGAAATAGTAAAAGAATTTCACGAAGGCTGCCAGGGGCTCCACCGGAAAAAAGCGTTCGTAGGTGTATATGCCGTTGTGATCACCCATCACGCTTATCTTTTGGGAAAGAGGATCGCATAAATCACATAAATCCAGCCCAATATTCCAGCGATAATCGCGAGTAGGATCGACTTGTTCCTGCTCCAGGAAACGACCACCGCGATAATAGTACCCAGACCGATGCCAGGCCCATAATACACTGGCTGATAATACGCGGGGGTTCCCGGGGTTACCACGCAGGAGGCCAGCAGCAGGACCGGCAGCAACAGGAACAGGAATTTCTTGGGGGGCATTAGTTTCATCATTTAGCTAAAATAAGTTTTTATCTTTAAGCAATGGCAAAATCTAATCTTTCCGAAAGTATAATCCTGGGGGTCTGTCTAATACCACTTCTTATCCTTACAGGTATTTATTCAAGATTAGCTAACAATTTTGGATCGCGGCCGTATCGGGTGAATACCGTTGTCCCATGGGGGCTGATCGCTATTTTTACAAGCTTGTATATATTCAGAGAATATAATCGCGTGACGAAAGCCAAGCGTGAAAACAGGCGAGAATATATGAATGAGCGAAGACAGGAATTGCTGGATAATGTGCTGAAAAAGAATAAGAAATCCAACCCCGAAAAGTAATGCCCCTTATCAACTTCAAACTCAAACCTCCTGAAGAAATTCCCCCCTTTGGCCTGGAGTCGAATACCTCTTTGCATTGGTTCGGACTGACGGATGGCGACTGCTGGCTGACGTTGCGGGATAAAACGTTGTATGAATACAGCGACGCGAAAATGCAACAATGGAGCCGTAGGCCGACCCGCTATTCCGACGATTATATCGTTCAGCTGCTAGAAGATTTGACGGAATTGTTCCCCATTCTAGCAGAATCGGTACCTGTGCCCCTGTACGACATCGCCAAAACGTATTCGTCCCTTAACGGTCTCAAGGAAAAGATCCGGGCATGGGTGGATACCTGGCCGGAGGAAGAGTCGGCCGATACAGAAGCCAATGACCAACTGGACGACTTGTTGACAGGATGGATCCATGCCCGAACTTTGTATAGTCGTCATTTAAAGGGTGGCCCCCACCTCAGCTTCTTCAGACACGAGGATAAAATAGCCCTGGTTTGGAAGGCCGATCAGGTGGACGGCAATCAAATCCCCTACTGGACGGCAGGCAATGGTCAGCTTGAAATGGATTATACGGATTTCATCGACCAGGTAGAAGATTTCGGAAATCGCTTTTTTCCGGCGATGGCCGACCAGGTGGCGCTGGCCTTGGAAAGGGATTGGGGGACGATAGCCCTTGATAAGATAAAGCTGGTTCAGGAACAGCAGGAGAGAAAGGCGGATTTCGACAGACAGTTGGCCCTGTTGAAAAAGAGTTCAAGTGCAAGCACAGACTGGAATCCTATCATTGGCGCCGTCCAAAATCTATTGCAGTCATGATAGCATGTTCCGGATCCTGCTGACGAAGTAATAAAACTCTTTAAAAAAATATCTTGGTAAATGTCGACCAGGTTGCTAAAACCGCCGCCGAAAAATCTGCGATGCCGATGGGTTGCGTTTATATTTACAATAGATTGCATATAAAGTAAAAACTAACTAATCATGAAAAACAAGATCCTGTTTGTGCTTTGCCTGTTGGCTGGCCTCATGTTCATCAATGCCGGGTTAAACAAATTCTTTCAATACATGCCGATACCAAAGGACATGCCCGATAAAATGGTCAAGGTAATGATGGCGTTCGCAGAGATTGGCTGGGTGATGCCGTTGGTGGGAACCTTCGAGGTGATTGGCGGCGTGCTGTTGATCATCCCGAGGACCAGGGCGTTGGGGGCTATTGTCCTCGTGCCCATTTTAACAGGTATCCTGCTCGCCAATATCAATATGGCGCCATCGGGCCTGCCCATAGTCTTCGCCCTGATCGCCATCCTGGCTTGGGTGATAATCAAGAACCGGGCAAAGTACCTGGCGATGGTAAAAAAATGAGGTCCCACTTGCCCAATTTTCATTTAAGCATATCCAGAAATATTCGCCAGGTCTGTGGCAAGAGGGCTATCAAGGATGCCCAATTACCACATTATGGTTAGATTGTTGCTGGCCTGGCCTACATTTGTGAAAACGACCAATTCCCATGCAAAGAAGAATGCGGAGACGGTGGATTATTGCTACGATTTTTCTCCTCTTCATTTTACTGATCGGGCGACCTCTTATCTTTCTGAGCTACCATTATATTAATGACCATCGTGCCATGCCGCCTAAGGCCAGACCTGGCTACCCGGATGACGCGAGCCATATGAACGAGACAAAAATGGACTCTCTTGTATTGGTGGAACCCATGCCGGACAAGGCTGAAAAACAACTGCAAAACTTGGTACTTTTTGCGGCCCGAGGCCACCGGGTGATCTCCATTGGGGGCGCCAGACACTCCATGGGAGGTCAAACCCTTTATTCCGGGGGCATCCTGATAGATATGAGAGGTTATAACCAAATGCATTTGGATTCCTCAAATAATGTGCTGTCCGTAGGTTCTGGCGCCCTCTGGTCGGAAGTAGTCCCTTATTTGAACAAGTATGGGAAATCTGTCCTTATTATGCAGACGAATAACTCATTTACCGTTGGAGGTTCTCTAAGTGTTAACTGCCATGGGTGGCAAGCGGGTTCAGGACCTATCGCGTCCAGCGTGTTGTCGTTCCGGCTGCTTATGGCTGATGGAAAAATATGTACCTGTAGTCGGAGTGAAAACCAGCAGCTTTTTTCCCTCATCCCGGGCGGCTACGGACTTTTTGGTATCATCCTGGATGTTAAATTGAAAGTAACGGATAATAAGGCTTATCGCATGTACCAATATGTCATGCCCTCGGGAGACTATCTCAAAGCCTTCCGCGAACGAGTCGATAATAATCCCCAGATCGGCATGGTCTATGGGCGAATTAATGTGAACCAAGATAATTTCGCGAATGAGGCGATCCTTTCCACATTTCGGATCGACGATAGCGTGGCCATCCCTGCATTGAAAGCACCCGGACTAAGCGCCTTCAGAAGGACGGTTTTTAGAAGTTCCGCCAGCAGCGAATATGGCAAAGAGTTGCGTTGGCGTTTGGAGAAGCTGGTCGTTAATCTGGGGAAAGGCAAGATTTTTTCAAGGAATCAGATTATGAATGAACCGGTCGATATCTTTCAGAACAGCGAAGCGGGTTACTCTGATATCCTACATGAATACTTTATACCAGTCGACTCAATAAATCGCTTCATAGACGAAATTAGAAAGACGATTCCAAAATACAAGGTGGATCTGATGAACATCACCATTCGGAATGTTTTGGAAGACCGGGACGCGTATATGCGCTATGCACGAAAGGAAGTATTTGGCTTTGTCATGCTATTCAACGAAGCCATTGATCCTGGAGCGGACAGGGAAATGCGAAACCTGACACAGAAATTAGTCGACATAGCGATCTCCCTGGGAGGAACGTATTACCTACCGTACCGGCTGCACGCAACTCGCGAACAATTCTACAGGGCCTATCCCATGGCACAGGATTTTTTCAAGCTGAAAAGAAAATACGATCCGGACGAGATCTTTCAAAATCAATTCTACAAGGCATACAAATAACAAATTCCATTCGCCAGCCTGTAGTTAGTAAAATTTCGGTTCTCCATGCCTGATTTGCCCTGCTGGGACTCGAACCGATCGAGCACTGTTTTTCGAGGTGTTGCACAACTCGTTGTCTACGAGTAGGTTTTGGGCAATTTTTGACGGGGAGCGTTTGTTCGTAGTAGCATGGAACGGCTCCGTATTTTCCCAGCAGGTGAGTATCTCCCTTACATCGACATCCGCATCGCGGGTCTGTAAACGTAAAAGCACCTGCATCATCCGGTCATCGTATTGCGGATGAGTTTTTATTTTAGAGGGCGGCATGGGAACCAGGATGACATCCGGCATACTCGAAGCCGGCAGCGTCCGGGCGGCAGCGTTCGGCCTCATACCGGAGCTCATAGTACTGCACCTCAGCCTCGAAACGGGGCAGGTGTCCTTTGAAATACGAGACTGGGTTCAAATGCACCCCGGGCAGGGGCAGGCGGTTCCGATATTGCCGCGCGATCGCCGCCAGCTGCATACCCGTCCACAGGGGGTCGGAAGTATTCGGGCCGTGGCGCTCTAGCCGCCGTTTCATTTCCACATAATGTCGTTCGTAGGCTGGGGTCATCTATACATGCCTTGTTTAAAAAAAGGCCGGCAGCATTGAAACAACTTCACCTGGGTTTCATCCAAAAGGCGAAGTTAATTTCTAATAATGTGTCAGGATAATTATTATATTGTATCGTAATCAAAAAAATGAAAACTTACACCTTACCCATCCTGTGCTTTCTGGCCGTTCACGGGTTCGGACAGACCATTTCCTTTGAAGACTACTTTCCCTTGAAAAAAGGTGATGTCAAATACTTTTACGTGCATCATATCACCGGGACCGATACCCTCAAAGACAAGAACGCCCGATCCGTTTGCCGGTCGCAGGTCGTGAAAGGGACGGGGATCTATTACTTCTCGGACGAGCTGGGTACAAAGAACGACCTGGTCAGTGCCAATGTCTTCTGCGACGGCGTATGTTACTATGATCATGGGGCATTTCTCGTCTCACCCCTTTCCTGGACCGATGAGCTAAAGGAAGCCAACTTAGCTTATTTTGACACTCTCTTTCCGGCTCAACTTGCGCTGAATACCCGCTACAAGCAGCAGGACGGGGAAGAAAAAAGGAACTATACATTTACCGGCTTCGAGCCGGTTACGATCGCCGGGACCGCGTATCCGGACTGTCTAAAACTCGTCGTCACCCAAGACTGGCCAACGGCCCATTACGCGGATACGGTCTGGTTCCAAAAAGGAACAGGTGTTGTTAAATGGCTAAGAAGTACAGGGCGGCTGGAGGAACTGAAACAATAAGTTATGAACCGCTTTCATTCCCGCCCATGACGTATAAGGATTATATCCAGCAATTAGAAAAGCAGACGAGCGCGATTTCCTATGAGAAGGGACTCGCAATGGTTATCCAGCTGTGTCGGAAACTGTTGCCCGATTACCAGGCCTTTTCTGCCACACACGGGTGGGGCGATCCACGGGTCCTCGAAGAAGCGCTCCAATGCTGTGAATAGGCTCAGGCGGGTGTCGTAAACAAGGAAGGGATTGATCCCTTGTTGGAACGACTCTACCGTGTCACTCCGGACACAGAAGAATTTGGGCATTACGACGGGTCGAATGCATTGAATGCAGCGGCGGCGCTCCACCATGCCCTGAAATATATTATTGGGAGAGATCCGAAGGACATTTACGCGATCGGCACCTTATATACGGACACTGTCGACTTCAAGCTGCACGAAATGGGTATTGCAGATAAGGGCGACATAGAGAGCCACCCTCTCATGCAGGAAGCGGGGCGATTGCTGTTAAAGCTTTCCTACGAACCTTAAACCGCGGCGGTCTTAGTAGACTTCTGGTCATCGTTGTGCGTATTAACCCGAAAGGATTTTTCGGGTTCAGGTAAAACTCCAGTTGCAGTGGGTCACTTTTCCTCCTTCTTTTCGCTGATTTCTTATTCCTCCAAATTATTGAGTCTTTCACCAACAAATTCGACCACCTCATCGAATGGTTGTTCGCCGATTTCCACTTCGCCGATCATAAAGGATTGGTCAATCGATTCTCTTAGTTGCAAAAACAAATTCCCTTCCACGACTCTATAGCCTTTAAAGGCTTCCCATTTGATCAAGTAGTCATAATACATGTCCTTGTACCCAAAGGCATCTGGTTCAAATCGCCATCTGGTCGTATCGTTATGCTCTTCCCGAAGTATCACCATCTCGCGGTACAGCTTTTTTAGCCT
>PMUF01000165.1 GCA_003167015.1 Chitinophagaceae bacterium
TATCGGAGTCGAACCGATGACCTCTTGCATGCCATGCAAACGCTCTAGCCAACTGAGCTAAACCCCCTTCTGTCGAGGCCAATCGTCACGCTGTCTTGGGCTAGCGGTCTGATTGGGGAGTGCAAATATATAGGATTTTGGGTTAAACAATTCAAAAATCGGGGGTGTTATTTATCTTTACGTGGTCATTCAAATTCAATTTTATGGGTGTCTGGAGGCAGATTGAAGAATACTTCTACATTAAAAAGCGGGACCCCAATGCGCCGAATACGCAATGGATGCGGTACATGCATGGGATCAACAGGATATCCATTTTCATGTTCCTGATTGGATTGATCATTCTGTTGATCAAGTTATTCGTTATCAAACATCATTAGGGGGGAGTAACGGGGGCGATCCGGGAGAGCGTGGGGGGATCATTGCGCCGGCGGTGAGAGCGGCGGGCGAGTGTCATTAAGGGTGCGCGAATAGGCTGATGCCGGAGGGTCAGGCCTGGCTGGTTATGACGTGGGTCACCGGCTGGTTCATGAAGCGGAGGATGCTGGCGGCGGCGTTGGCGGAGGCATGGCCACCCTTGCTGAGCAATTCTTTGAGCGCCCGGTAGTCCTCCTGCAACTGTCTGCGGCGGTTGTCGTTGTGAAGCAGGTCGTCCAATTCCCGGCGGAGGTTTTCGGGGGTCAGGTCATCCTGGATCAACTCTTTCACGACTAATTTATCCATGATCAGATTGACGAGGGAGATGTATTTCACCCGGATCAGCCGTCTGGCGATCTGGTAGGAGACGGTGCTGCCTTTGTAGCAGACGATCTCGGGTACGCCGAACAATGCTGTCTCCAGTGTGGCGGTGCCGGAGGTAACGCAAGCAGCTTGTGCCTGCAGCAATAGGGCGTAGGTCTGGTTGGAGACGGAAGAGACATTGGGGTAGGGTGCCAGCAGGCTATCGTAAAATGCCGATTCCTGGCCGGGGGCCTGGGCGACGACGAATTGAAGGTCGGGGAAAAAGCGGCTGGCTTCCAGCATAATAGGCAGTTTTTTCAAAATCTCCTGTTTTCGGCTGCCGGGCAAGAGGGCGATGACGGGTTTAGAGAACTGGGGGAGTGAGGAGTGGTCGGCGCGGAAGCGATCGATGACTTCGACGAGGGGATGGCCGACGTATTCGACGTTATAGTTCCATTTCTGATAGAAAGCCGTCTCGAAGGGAAGGATGACGAGCATTTTGTCGACTGTCTCGCGGATCTGGCGAACGCGGCCTTCTTTCCAGGCCCATACCTGGGGGGAAATATAATAAATGATCCGAAGTCCCTGCGCGCGTGCCCATTTGGCGATTCGCATGTTGAAGCCGGGATAGTCAATAAGAATGAGGGCATCGGGGCGGTATTGCAGGATGTCCTGCTTGCAGAAGTCGAGGTTGCGGAAGATGGTGCGAAGGTTCATCAGCACTTCGGCGAAACCCATAAAGGCAAGGTCTTTATAGTGCCTGACGAGATCGCCGCCTGCGGCTGCCATGAGGTCGCCGCCCCAGCAGCGGACGGAAGTGGAGGGGTCGAGTTTTTTGAGCTCTTTGATGAGGTTGCCGCCATGGAGGTCGCCGGAGGCTTCGCCGGCAATGATGTAATACTTCATGCGGAGCGAAGATACGATTTAAATGATGTGGGAGGAGAAGACGCGCGAGGGCGCGGCTGATCCTGGAAGCGCCAGCTTTGCGCTTGGGGTGTCAGTGGTATATGGGGTATCTGGGGTGTTTGGGTAGATCTCACGACTCCCCAAGGTCAATTTCCGTATTGTCACCGATGTTCAGGCTGCGGGACTCCCCTTTTACTTCGGTGTCGCTGCCGATGAGGGAATGGGTAAGAACAATATCGTAGAGGTCGGCAAAGGAGCCGATAATGGAGTCCTTAATAATGGAATAATTGACCCGGGTCTTTTCCCCGATGGCTACGTTGGGGCCAACAATGGAATTACGGATGTCACAGCCGGGGGCGATACTGACGGGCTGGATGATGATCGTGTTCTCGAACTGGTGCTCAGGGGCGATAGTACCACCAAATTTCTTCAGCAATTTGGCGTTGGATTCCAGCAGGGTCTCCTTTTTGCCGCAGTCGAACCAATTCTGGACTTTGAACGCATGGAATTTGACGCCGCTGCGGATCATGCATTCGATGGCATCGGTGAGGTTGTATTCGCCATAGCTGGTGACCTGATTGCGGATATTGGTCTCCAGGCAATTGAACAGAACATTCGTCTCCCGGATACGGTAAATGCCCACCAGGGCCATATTTGATTTGGGGATCTGCGGCTTTTCCACGACACGGTCGATGCTGCCGTCGTCTTCCAGCTCGGCCACCCCGAAATTCCGGGGGTCGTCGACCCTTTTGACACCCAGCAGGGAATGGGGCTGATTGAGAACGTGCTTGACGTCATACTCGCAGATGGTATCGCCCAGCACGATGAATATTTCATCCTCGCCTACGATGCTGCGGGTGAGGAGGACGGCATGACCTATGCCCTGACGTTCGTTCTGGAAAACAAAATGGGCCGTTAGCTGGGGATATTTCTGCCGGACAAAATCCTGGATCTTTTCACCGAGGTAGCCGACGATAAAAATAAATTCGTTGATTCCTGCCTCCATCAGTTGGTCGACGATAATAGAGAGAATGGTTTTTCCCGCTAATGGGATCAAAGCCTTGGGTTGCGTATATGTATGCGGACGTAATTTAGTGCCAGCGCCTGCTACCGGAATGATCGCTTTCATGTCAAAATGGTTGTCATCGTCTGCTGTAGCCACCGGACATCGTCCGGTTGCGCGTGTAAAATAGTGAATTTTATTCTTTTTGGCCTATTTTTGCGCCATGCAAAAGGATACTTTGGTTTTTGACCTCATTCGTAAAGAGCTGGAACGTCAACGGCACGGCATAGAACTGATCGCTTCTGAAAATTTCACCTCCCTGCAAGTGATGCAGGCGATGGGAACGGTATTGACCAATAAGTACGCAGAGGGATATCCCGGCAGGAGATATTATGGCGGATGCGAGATCGTAGACCAGGTGGAACAACTGGCGATCGACCGGCTGAAACAGATCTTCGATTGCGAATATGCCAATGTACAACCACACAGTGGAGCGCAGGCCAATGCCGCCCTCATGCTGGCGATCCTTCAACCCGGCGATACGATCCTGGGGCTGGACCTGAGTATGGGCGGTCATCTTACGCACGGATCTCCCGTCAATTTCTCAGGCAAGCTATACAGGCCGGTATCCTATGGTGTGGGCAGGGAAGATGGCAGAGTAGACTATGCGATGATGGAGTCGGTGGCCCATAAAGAACGGCCCAAGCTGATCATCTGTGGCGCCAGCGCCTATAGCCGTGACTGGGACTATGCACGCATCCGGGCTATCGCCGACAGTATCGACGCCCTTGTGATGTGCGACATGGCGCATCCGGCGGGGCTGATTGCCAAGGGGCTGCTGAATTCCCCCTTCGACCATTGCCATTTTGTAACATCGACGACGCATAAGACATTGCGTGGACCCCGCGGCGGTATCATCATGATGAAGAAGGATTTCGATAATCCCTTCGGATTAAAGGACAACAAGGGCAATATCCGGCCGATGAGCAACCTGATCGATATGGCGGTATTTCCCGGAACGCAGGGCGGTCCCCTCGAACATGTGATCGCCGCCAAAGCAGTGTCCTTCGGCGAGATCCTTTCGGATGAGTTCGCGGTTTATGCCAAACAAATCATCGCCAATGCACAGGCCATGTCCAAGGTTTTTGTGGACAAGGGTTATCATATCGTCTCCGGCGGCACGGACAATCACCTGCTGCTGATCGATCTGCGGAATAAGAATATCAGCGGGAAGAAGGCAGAGATCGCTCTCGGTAAGGCAGAGATCACGGTGAATAAGAATATGGTGCCTTATGATGACAAGAGCGCCTTTATCACCTCGGGCATCCGCGTCGGAGTGCCGGCCGTTACGACCCGGGGAATGAAGGAAGAACATATGAGCACGGTCGTCGGATTGATCGACAAAGCGCTGGTGAATGCGGAAAATGAAGATGTGCTGGCGACGTTGAAAGGAGAAGTGCATACCTTTATGCAACAGTTCCCGCTGTATCCGGAACTGTAATGAACCGGCGGATACGCCGAAATCAAATTGTACTGTTATGCTACAGAGAAAACAAACTGTGTGGATGTTGCTGGCGGTCATTTGCGCCGCGCTGACGTTTAAGTTCTCGTTCTATAGCGGGAATGTGGTAGTCGGAACCAACGGACACGTATTTTTAGAGGAAAGGGCTGTTCCGGTGCTCAGCTTCGGCAAAGACAGCGCCGGTGCAGGCAGTGTCCTGATCCTGATCGTCACAGTGATCCTGCTGGCAGGCATCCTCATCAATATCTTCAACTTCAAGGCAAGACAAAAACAACTCTGGATCACCATCGGGCTCTTTTTTTTATCCCTACTGAATATCTTTCTCTATTGGTGGAAGAGTGGTGCTCCGTCCTTCACTGAAGGCAGTTATAACCTGGGTGCTGCGCTCTCGCTGGCCATTCCCGTATTTTTACTTTTTGCGGCCAGTAATATCAGGAAGGACCAGAAATTGGTGAAGAGTGCGGACAGGTTGAGATGAAAATTTTTAGGCCTTCAGTTTCAAGAAACCCAAATAATTTGTTTTTTTGGAAAGAAGGGATTGCAGACCTTTGAGTGATGAGTATCCCGGAGATTTCTTTGTATAACATTCTTCGCAAACGACCAGGCGATCAGGAAACCGCCGAGCCGGTGAAGTTTGTCAAATCCGAAGTAAAATCTACGTTGGATGCAAAAAGGAGGGTAATTATGACCAAAGATGACAAAATGGACCTGAGTGGCCGGATCAGCGATACAAAGACTGAATTAATGGATCGCATTAATGAAACTAAAATCCAGTTGGTTGATCGCATCAATGAAACCAAAATCGAACTGATAGATCGTATCAATAAGTCCAAGACGGAGACGATCAGATGGATCGTGGGGGTAGGGGTTCTTCAATTCATTCTCAGCATTCTTTCGAAAAAGTTCTTGTAGCGGGGCGGGCGGAGGAGGCATTGGTGGGGGCGGGCGGAGGAGGACGAGGCATTAATGGTGGGAGCGCGCGACGGAGGCATTCGTGGGGCGGCTTCGGTCTGAAGCGGACGGCGAGTGTATCGAAAACGAACAGTTTTTTACTTCATTTTCTTTAGCACCTTGATTTTCAGGCTGCAGCAATAGGGCACCGGGTTTGTGGCTATTCGGCCAAACCTCGACCAATGATCAAAAATTATCTGCGGGTCGCTTTCCGCAATCTTTGGCGGCACAAGGGTTTTTCCTTGCTCAATATCATTGGGCTAACGGTAGGCATGGCCGCTTTTTTCCTGGTCTTTTTATATGTGACTTTCGAGCTGAGCTATGATTCTTTCTACAGCAATGCTGACCGGGTCTACCGGATCGTAGCCGACCTCAAGACGCCTGCAGGCATGGAACATTCCAACGCCCCACCGCTGCCGACTGCGGTTCATATGGCGGACTATCTGCCCGAGGTGCAGTCGGCTACCCGGGTCAGTATGGGTGATAACTGGATGGTCATCCGGGACAACGAGGTATTTGAAACCGATGGAGTAGCCAGCGGCGATTCGACCTTCTTCCAGGTCTTCGATTTACCGTTTGTAAAGGGTGATCCGCGGACAGCATTAGCCCACCCGAACGATATCGTATTGTCGGAGTCGACTGCAAAAAAATTTTTTGGCAATACCAACCCTATGGGCAAGGTATTGACGGTGACGCGGGTAAAGTTCCCGGGAACGGTGACAGGTGTGATGAAGGATATTCCGGAGAATTCGCATCTGAAGATCTCGATGATCATGTCCAGCTCTACTATCCAGCTGCAGAGCCCCAGTCTTGACAGCTCGTGGAATGACTATTACCTGAACTCGTATGTACTGCTGAAGCCGGGCGCCAGTGCGGCCAGTCTTCAGGCCAAGCTGCCCGGTTACCTGGCAAAAATGGCCAGTCCGGCGCTGTTCCGTAACCGGCAGGTCCCTACCCTATTATTGGAGCCGGTGCGGGATATCTACCTGTATTCGACGCGGGATGATTCAAAAACCGGTCATATCACCAATGTCATTATTTTTTCCATTATCGGCGCCTTTATTGTGCTGATTGCCGGGATCAATTTCGTAAATCTAACGACCGCGCGGTCGGTGGAGCGGGCGAAGGAAGTAGGTATCCGGAAGGTGGTAGGCGCGGGCAAATGGATGCTGGCGGGACAGTTCATTGGGGAAAGTATCATTCTCTGCCTGATCGCTTATGTATTCGCGGTGGGCTTGTCTTCGCTACTGCTGCCGCTGTTCAATCAACTGGGCGGAAAAGAGGTCAGCGAGGGAATATTTGCGCAGCCGCGGTATCTGGCCATCCTGCTGGCGATTGCCGTGCTGATCGGATTTTTTGCCGGGTTATATCCGGCATTGGTGCTGTCATCCTTCCGGCCGGTGGCGGTATTAAAAGGGAAATTCTCCACGGGGACGCGGGGGATCGTGCTACGCAAGGGGCTGGTCATTGTCCAGTTTACGATCGCTATCGGGTTGATGATCGCGACGCTGGTCGTGTATTTTCAGTTGAACTATATGCGTAGCCAGGACCTGGGCTTCAGTAAGGAGCAG
The DNA here is from genome assembly GCA_003167015.1 of Chitinophagaceae bacterium. Lineage (GTDB taxonomy): Bacteria > Bacteroidota > Bacteroidia > Chitinophagales > Chitinophagaceae > Puia. Next base: position 6,671 of record PMUF01000165.1, read on the forward strand.
AAGCTGGTTATGGATACGCGGGACGATTCGGCGAAGCTGGCATTCAAGCAGGCCTTGTTTTCTATACCGGGCG
>PMUF01000250.1 GCA_003167015.1 Chitinophagaceae bacterium
GCTGTTGAATTGGTTTGCAGAGCTGGTGACGAAGATTCCCTGATCATTCATATAGCTGAGGTCGATCACATACTTGGCAATGGCCGTTCCGCCGGTGGCATCGAGATTCAGCCTGGTCAGCATCGGCGAATTACGCAGAATCGTATGATACCAGTTGACATCGGGATGGCCGATGGGATCGGTATGATACCGATAGGCATCGAAATCGGCCTGGCTGTAGGCAGTAGGTTTCCCATTATTTTCCAGGGCCTCATTCAGCAGGTAAGCATACTGGTAGGCCGGCAAGGGCGTCGGCAGACCCAGCGCCGTTTGAGTCCCGGTTTCTGCCGTAACACTCAACCGCGCCGGACCCATGCGGGGCTCGTTGGTCGTTACGATTATAGCGCCACGGCTGCTGTTCTGGCCCAAAAGCAGATTTGACAGCGGATCTTTCAGGATCGACACGGACTCGATCGTGCGCGGGTCGATAGAATACAGCTCACGCTGGACACCGTCGACGATAGCGATAGGATTCTGACCGGAACTGGCGGCATGTCCCCGGAGCTGAATATTGAACTGGGAATTGTCGGTCGGACCGCCGCCGGTCGTATTGGTAGGGCTATTCCCAAGCAGTCCCGCTGTGGTCAGCGAATCGAGACCCAAAGACTCGAAACCCGAGGTTTGGGCAATATTTAATCCCGTCAGGCGACCTTGTAAAGCAAACAAATAATTAGTTGCCGGTGTCGCCTCCAGGGCTTTTTTGTCAACCGTAGAGATGGAACCAAGAAAGCTCTCACGACTGGTCTGCTCGTAAAGCACGTTTATCGTCTCGTTCGCCATGGCCGGAATGTAGATCGTATCCTTTTGCTCGACGGAGGCGGGTGTGTTGGCGGCCGGCGTATGAAGAAACCGGGCCGTCATCCGGATAGGGAGCATGGTATCCGCCCGGGGCAGGTATTCCATGACATCGAACTGGGGATGGCTAAACACCAGCATTTTGCCGAGGGATGTTTCGATGTGGAAGTGGCCTTCCGCATCGGTGAAGGCGCTGTTGTTTTCTCCTTTGGTCTGCACGTGAACGCCGGAGAGGGGTTTGCCGTATTCATCTGTCACGATGCCTCCCACGGAGTGGGTGGATGCGTTGGCAGTATGCGCGGGGGCGGCCGATGGACCTTGCGCCCTGCCCGGTTGGACCGACAACACCAACAGCGTAGTGAGCACGGCCAGATATCTTGTTAAGCTTTGTTGAAGCATATATTAATGATTAATGGATCATTGGCAACCGAAAGTGTATGAAAAGGGTGACGTACCGGCGCCATAACCTACCTTGTTGGCGCCGTTCACATCCGTAAAGAAATATTCTATACTATCGAGACTCTGGCCGGGTGAAAGCCCGAAAAAGCCGCGCGGCCAAATATCCAGCTGCCAGTTACCCGCCCCTAACGGCTGTAGCTGCGTCTTACTGGTCTGCTGGCACACCTGAATGCTGTCCCCCGCAGACGTATAGCCCGTGGCGCAGAGGTAGACCGATGAGGCGGCACTCAGCGGGTTGGCAGCTACCGTCGAGTTAAAGGGAATGGTGATGATATCATTATCGGTCGAGAAACCGGGAACGACCACCGACAGCTGCGGATTCACAAAATCCAGCAAAGTCCCGGTACCATTGACCCGGATGGGTGCGGGAAAGAAGGTTCCATAGTAGTCGGTGGAAGGATCGCCATAATCGGTACTGTGAAGACCATCGGAGCTTTCGGCAATCACATAGGCCATTTTGAAGTAAACATTATTGGTAGGGACCGTGATATTGATGCTCACCGTGACACTGACCGTGGTATTGGAGTTAACCGCATATTGGGTATTCGATTGAAACGCGATCCATTCATATTCCGGGATCAGATTTCCGGCATGCCCTATTGTATTCATAAGGTCGGTCTGCCAGCCCACACCACCACCGTTGGGCGATGGAGTGCCCGCCGGGATAAGGGTCATTGGTTGCGGGCCGCTCGTGATACTGCTGGTAAACGTCATGGTCGTATTGGCGGAGGCATTCCAGACCGTGGGTACCAGCACGCCGATCACCAGCGCGGACGTCTGGGGGTTATTCGTTACGATAGTTGCGTTCAGCGTGATGGGCAGGACGGTACCGCCGGTTACGCTGGCCGGCTGGGTGACGCTATTGATAGTCAGGCTGCAGCCGATGACGATACCGATGATCACGGTTGCAGCAATCTTCCACACCCAGTTCCATGCTCTTCTTCCCGTAGGTAGCCTTAATTTTTTCATATTAATTAGCCTTTTGTAGGGTGTATTGGTAAGTATTGGAGGGGCAGCCGGGGCTGAACGTCAGCACAATGTTGCGGACTCCGTTCACCACAGGGAATAGGAACGGGGTCGATACGCTCGGGCTGTCCGTCTGCGTGAAGATGATAGAGAAGGGGTATTGGGGGTCATTGAAGGCCCATTTGCCGTTGTGGCTGACGACGAAAGGCACCAGGCTGTCGATGGTGTAGGTGCTATCTGAGAACACTATACGGAATTGGGAAAAATTGAAACCGCTCGTCAGATCGGTTCCGTTCCGGGTGGCATCGGTAATGGTCCAGGAGCCGGAGATGTTTTTGACCGCTTCATTCGGCGGACTGGCATGCTCCACTTTACAGGAGAAGAGGATGCCCAGGAGCAGGGCGCAGTTGATTTTGATCAGTCGTTTCATGACATTCACTCGTTAGATTTAATAAAGCGGATTTTGCAGCAGGGCAGGCGATTTGGCTATTTCCCCGAGCGGAAGCGGCCAGAGATACATAGCATTGGTGAAATTATGTTGCCGCACCCCGATGACCTTATAGGCGGTCCCTGCCGTTGACCGGTCCACCTCCATGCCATGCATATAGAGACTTTCCGTTTGAGCGGCAATACCCCATCGTCGGACATCGAAAAATCGGAGGCCTTCGAACGCAAATTCCAGCTGACGTTCGGTCTGAATAGCAGTACGCATCTGACTCTGGCTCAATCCGGCCGGCAACAGGAAAGGCCGGAGGCCTGCACGCTGACGGACAGCTCCGACCGCTTCGTAAACTTGCTGGGTCGGTCCCGAGACTTCATTGGTGGCTTCGGCGAAATTGAGGAGGATCTCGGCGTAGCGCATCAGGGGCAGACAGCGGTTCGAAGCATTGAAACCATACCAGGTCACAGCCGTATCCAGCATTTTATTGATATAAAATCCGGTAGACGTCCCCGTATATATGGCATCCTGGCTGGAAGCTATGGGCGGGCTGTAGTTTGCGTTCAAATACAGTTCGACCGGCGCCGGAGCCTGATCATAGATGGGGCGGATCGTCGAATCGTGAATGATGGTATACGTAAGCCGGGGATCCCGGTTTTGATAGGGCTGGGTAGAATCATAGCCCGAGTTGGGGTCGGTAATGGCCAGACCATTGCTCATCGGGAAGGCATCGACAAGTTCCTGGTAAGGGTGGGGGCCGCCGCTGCCGCCACGGGATGGGACGTCCCAAAGCTGTTCCAGATACTTATTCGGGTCCATCATATTGGCGAAGATATACTCGCTGTTTGTGCGCTGCAGGAACACATACATGAATCCATAACCCAGCTCCCCCTGTATACTATCCACGAACAGCGAATAGGCGCCCAGGTTGATCACCGCCTGGGCGGCATTGGCGGCCAGCACCCAACGGTTGGGATCCTGATCGGGATACGCTACGATGGAATCGAGCGCTCCTCCCCCGGAAAAGCCGCCATTTTGAAACAGCGGGCTGGCGGCAAACAGCAGGCAGCGGGACTTCAGGGCCAGGCAGGCGCCGGCACTGGCACGTCCATAATCGGCGCCGCCTTGGGTGGTAGGCAGGTAGGCTGCGGCAGAATCGCATTCAGCCGTAATATAGTTGACGCAGGCGCTGAAGGAATTGCGCTTGATGTTCAGTGGTGACGTGGACGTAAAGACGGAGTCGCCGATGAGAGGAATGCCACCATAGTGCTCCAGCATAATGAAATAGTACCAGGCACGTAAGAACCGGGCTTCAGCCCTTGTTTCGAGTTTCAGTTGGGCATTGAACGGCATCTCATACAGATGGGCCAGGAATTGATTGACGGCGCGGATATTGCCGTAAGGCGTGCCCCAGGCGTCGGTGGGGACGATGGAGGGATTGACCGTACCCGTGGCAAACATGGTAAAGCCATTGGAACTGGAGAGATTCGGTCCTTCGGCCTCATCGCAGGCGGCATCCAGTCCGGCGCCCACCCCATTGGACACAAAGCGTTTGGGGTCAGTGGCAAATCCTGCTGCCACATAGATGTTATTGAGAAACGCCATGGCGTAGCTGCTGTCGGTAAAAACAGTGGTGGAGTCCAGGTTGCTCGTTACTGTGGCGCTGAGATAGTTTGTCTTTTTGCAGCCTATAGCAGACAATAGCAGGAGGATGAGGACAAACTTGTGGAAGAATATCTTTCTCATAGCAAGTGATCGTTGTTTACTGTCAGTAGTTTCTGGCGGGATAAATGTAAAATCTTAAAAACGATTTAGCAAATTTTTAAGGTACTATTTTGCATATTTTTTGTTCATAATGCTAAAATAGTGCTATAAGTATTTATTTTTCACACATAATCAATTGGATGTTAAATTATTAGTAAAATGGTCGTATTTTACTCGTTACCTGAATAATATTACAAGGATGCAAAATTATACTATATTATTGTAGGACCATGTTCCCCACCTTGAGCTATTTAGTGCGTTGGTTGACGGGTTGGAGTCCCAATCTGCCGATCCCGACATTCGGGTTCTTCATGGCGTTGTCGTTCTGGGCGGCGTATGCGGTCTTTACGCTGGAGTTTCGGCGGAAACAGCGGAAGTCGGACGGGCGCCCAGGTCAGAGGGGCGCCGCCGGTCCGACGGAAATTCCAGCCGGGATCCGTATCAGCCGGCTGATGGACAGGCTGCTGATCTGTTGCGGGCTGATCGGCTTTGCCGGCGCGCTGTTGCTGGCCAAGCTGGAAGATACCTCCGGGTTGTGGCATCAGCCCTGGCGCTGGCTGATGCGGTATCATGGGCTGACTTTTTATGGCGGCCTTTTATTCGGCGCTGTCACGTACCTGGTCATGCTGCGACGGCGGGGGATCTCGCTGGCGACGGCGGCGGATATCGGGAGCCCCGGCATGCTGCTGGCCTATGCCATTGGCCGGCTGGGCTGTCATCTGGCAGGCGACGGCGACTGGGGTATCGTCAACAGGGCGGCGAAGCCTGCATGGTTGTCCTGGGCCCCCGATTGGACATGGGCAGCACATTATCCGCACAATGTCATCCGCCAGGGGGTTTATATTGAAGGGTGCCGTCTCGATTATTGCACGGTCCTGCCGGATGCCGTATTTCCGACCTCGTTGTATGAGTTCCTTGTTTGCGGGCTGCTGTTCTTTTTACTTTGGATGCTTCGCCGCCGGCTGACCACTCCCGGGTTGTTGTTCTTCATCTATGCCATGCTGATCGGTCTCGAGCGCTTCGGGATAGAATATATCCGGGTCACGCCCAGACATATTTTTTTGGGCAGGCTGTTTACGCAGGCACAGCTGATCTCACTGGGCTTTATCTTCATCGGGATGGTCGGGATCGGTCATATTTTAACTGTCTCCGCAAAAAAAGCTTATTTTTATTCATAGCCTATGTCCAGATCGATCCTTAAAGAGAGCCCCCCTTTAACAAAAGCCGATTGCTTTTCCTTATATGCCCGGTTTAAAACCGAGTTCAATTTCCCTGTGCATTATCATGAAGAGTATGAACTGAATTTTATCGAAAATGCCAGTGGCGTCCGGCGGGTGGTAGGCAGCAGCATTGAAGAGATCGACAGTCTTGAGCTGGTGCTGGTAGGCCCCAATATTCCCCATGCCTGGTTTACTTATAAATGTAAAAGCGAGAGCATCTTCGAGATCACCATCCAGTTTCACCGCGATCTGTTTAATGAGATCTTTCTCAAACGCAACCAGCTGAATTTTATCCGTAACCTGTTCGAGCGGTCGCTGAAGGGCGTGTCTTTTTCCCGCCGGACGATCGAACGGGTTGCGCCCCGGTTAAAGGCGCTGGCTGAAAAGGAAGGTTTCGAATCCGTGCTGGACCTGATGGCAGTCCTGCATGAGCTGTCGCTGTCACCCGATTCCCGCACGCTCAGCGACGATATCACCTACAATACCGAATTGATCTACAACGACAGTGAACGTGTAGAGAAGGTCGTAGCCTTCATCAACGAAAATTTCAGCCGGACGATCCGGTTGGCCGAAGCAGCCGAACTGGCGGAGATGGCGGAAACGGCGTTCAGCCGGTTCTTCAAGGCGAAGACAGGGATCACCTTTGTGGATTACCTGAATGATATCCGCATCGGACATGCATCGCGTTTGCTGATCGACACGATCAGCCCTATTGCGGAGATCGCGCAGGAATGCGGGTTTACCAGTCTCACCAATTTCAACCGGATCTTCAAAAAAAGGAAGGGGCTTGTGCCCAAGGATTTCCGCGAGAAGCACGGGACACCCGATAAGAAGAAGTTTGTGTAATCCGTTTGAAAATCTACATATGAAATTTACTTTTGCCTTAGCCGTTTCGGTATTACTTACTTTTTCCAGCGAGCCCGGTCATGCCGATCCGGGGACAATATGGAAAGCCTCCTG
>PMUF01000074.1 GCA_003167015.1 Chitinophagaceae bacterium
GAGTTGATCGACATCCTGCTGAACAATCTGTTCAGCAACGCCAGCAACCACAATACCCTGCATGGAGATATCGACATTGAATTGCTGTCGCGGCAATTAACGATCAGCAATACCGGCCTCCCCCTCGCACTGGACCCCCGTCGGGTTTTCAGCCGCTTTTATAAAGGCGAACAGCATACCGGCCATAACGGCCTGGGGCTATCGATCATCAAACAGATCTGCGAGGTGACCTCTTTACAGCCGGCCTATCGGTTTTCCGGCAACCGGCATTACTTCAGCTTTATCTGGTAACCTCCCCGCGCCAAATGCCTTCCCAAGTCCCCGCGGCCTCATCACCCCCGCCGTTTCATCCTGCTGAGCCCTACCGGCTGGCCTTCGCCTTCTTAGGCACCTTGTCCCCTTCCTTACGCGCCTCGGACAAACCGATGGCAATAGCTTGCTTGGGGTTGGTAACCTTTTTGCCGCTGCGGCCGCTCCTGAGCTGGCCCTCTTTCATTTCCTCCATGGACTTCTGCACCTTGTGCTGGGATTCTTTTGAATACTTTGCCATAAAATTGGTTTTATAACAAAGTAGCAGCAAAACCTTTGCCAGGCTGGCCGCCCCAATCCGCCGCCAATCCACTCGCCGGGCACACCGTAACGCACCCTTACCCCCTCAACTCCTCTATCTCCGCGGCCGTCTTGGCCAGCGGTTTGCCCAGCAGCCTGCTCCCCTCAGCCGTCACCAGCAAATCCTCTTCTATGCGGATACCCCCGAAATGCCGGAAGGCTTCCAGCTTGATGTAGTCGATGAAGTCTCCGTATTTCTTTTCTGCCCCCCAGCGGTCCATCAGCTCGGGAATAAAATAAAGCCCCGGCTCGATAGTCACCACAAATCCCGGCTCGAGGCTGCGGGCCAGGCGAAGGGATTTCCACCCGAAATCTTTGCTCTTTTTCAGGTCATCGGTATAGCCGACATATTCTTCACCCAGATCCTCCATGTCGTGCACATCCAGCCCCATCATATGCCCCAGCCCGCACTGGAAGACCATGGTATGGGCGCCGGCCGCCACAGCCTCCTTCGGGTCGCCCTTCATCACTCCCGCCGCCTTCAACCCCTCCACCAACTTTTCAGCAGCCAGCGTGTGGACGTCCCGGAATAGGATACCGGGCCGTACAGCGGCTACCGCAGCCTCCTGGGCAGAAAGGACAATGTCGTACATCTCCCGTTGCAGGGTCGTAAACTTTTTGGCGACCGGGAAGGTGCGGGTCATATCCCCCGCATAGTGCATGCCATTCTCGGCGCCACTGTCGCAAATAGCGATCCGGCCGTCTTTCATCACCGTATTCCCGTAATGATTATGTAACACCTGCCCATTAACCGTCAGTATCGTTGGAAAAGCCAGGTTACCGCCCGCACTGATGGCGATGCCGTGCAACACCCCCGCCAGCTGTGCCTCAGTCATGCCATCCCGGGCCCCCTTGATCGCCGCGAGGTGCATCGCCGCCGTTATATCCACCGCTGCATCGATCTGCTCCACCTCTTCGGCCGATTTGACCGATCGCTGCGCAACGACTGCCTTGATCAAAGGCACGCTTGCATGCCCCTTCAACGCCGCAGGCGAAAACCCCAGCCATGCACTCAGCTTGAGGATATTTTCCGGCCGGTAAGGCGGTAAAAAATGGATCGTCCTGCCCAGACCGCGGGCCGAGGCCAACTCCACCGGCAACGCCGCAGAAGGCTGGATATCGTTGATACCCGCCGGCTCCGCCTGTTGGGCTATGGAAGGTTGCGGACCCGTCCACACAATATCGTCGAGGGTAAGGTCATTACCGTAGATGATCTCCTTGCCGTTGTCGATGTCAATCACCGCCGCCAGACCGGGCCTGTCCAGACCGAAAAAGTACAGGAAAGTGCTGTCCTGCCGGAAATGATACAGGTTATCCTTATAATTCATGCTGCTGTCCTCATTGCCGAGCAACAACACCAACCCGTGGCCTAGCTGCTGCTTCAATGCAGCCCGGCGATCGATATAAGTACTTTTATTGAACATATTCCAAAATTACAAATCATAGATAACTTTCTTCAGGTAAAAATCCCGCGTGTCGATGAAGGGCATAGTCGTACTCGTCACTGTAATCCCTTTTTTGTCGACCATCGTCCGTTTGGTCCCGGCATCGGTCGTGATCTCCAGCGGCAGCGACATATCTATATTCAGCAATTGCACCAGGTAATGCGTCGGGTCGGCCGGCCTTACCCGGATTTCCAATTTATCGGTGGTGTACAGGTAGAGATGGAACAAGGGTGACAAGTCCATCCCCGAAGCCTGTTCAAAGGTCTGCTCCACTTCAGCCGTACTGGCGGAATGGATATAGGTATGGTTGCTGTCGGTAGCAATACGCTTGATCGCGGGAAAGAAAATACTGTCGCCTAAAATGTACCGTATAGTGTGGATGAAAAACGCGCCCTTCGGATAAATATCGGGATGATAGGCATCGTCTTCGGTAATATCCTTGCCCAGCACGATGGGCTTGTCATTGCGGATGCGGGGTACATAATGCTGGAAGATCTTTTCATATGCCGCCTCGCCTTCCATATCACGGGTGTAGAGGGCGTCACCGAAAGTGCCGATTCCTTCATGTATCCAATAGTCTGCCCAGTCGCCGGCCGTTACCTTGTTACCCCACCATTCATGTCCGAATTCGTGATTCATGAGCCCGTCGAAATCCTGGCCGCCGATCTGTGTATACCTGAACTTATTGCCATAGGCATTCATCGTCTGGTGCTCCATGCCCAGATGCGGCGTCTCCACGATCCCGATCTTCTCCTTTGCCCAGGGATATTCCCCGAAGTATTTCTCTTTCACATGCGCAAAACGTTCCAGCAATTCCAGCTGGTAAGGACCTTTGTCCGCATGCTCCTTGAGTACGTAGAACTGCATCGGCACTTTGTGCCCCTCGATGGTCGTATACGTGCGGGTCACCACGGTATAATCTCCCACATTGAAGACAATGCTGTAATTGTTGATGGGATAGTTGGTCTTCCAGTGATAGCTGCTGCGGTCTCCCTTCGTCTTTATCCCTGCCAGCAGGCCGGGACCGGCTACTACCAGCCCTTTCGGGACGGTGATGGTCAGATCGACGCCTTCATCCGGTTCGTCCGAAGGATGGTCCTTGGCAGGGAAAAAGATCTTTCCACCCGTTCCCTCTGCCGTGACTGCCACCCAGGGATGACCCGTAGAATCGGTGGTGAAGGTAAACCCATCATCCCATGGCGGCCGCTTGGCGATCATCGGATGGCCCGCATACTGCACCCTGACCGTCACCAGACCCGCCGGCCATGGCTGCGGAGCCGTAATATGCAGTTCGTGATGCTCATGCGTAAAGGCCGCCGGCTTGTCATTCACCAGCAATTTCTCCACTTTGAAGGAATCCATGAGATCGAACAGCAGCGCCGTCGCCGGAGCTAATAAATTGCATCGAATAATGGTATATCCAGAAATCGATTTATCCGGGATGTCGAGCGCCACGTCGATGGTATAGTGCAGGACGTCCATATTGGCCTGCTCAGGCTTCAACTTACCGCCATAAGACGGCCTATCCGTCGGCGGCCGGGTCGCCTGGCCAAAAACCGCGCCGGTGATCAGCAGCAATAGTAGAAAATAGGTGATGAATCGCAACATGGCAGTAGATTTTGATGAGGATGGCCGGAAAGTTCGCAAAATGCGAACTTTGGCGGAGAGCAATATAACGACTTATGCCTGAATGATCTAGCTAGGAATTACCTTAGACTGACCAACATTTCACCGAAAGTCAAAAATCCATTTATTACCGATAGCTGACGAAATTGACAAAATTACCCAGATATTATGAACTATTTTTAAGTAATTTGCATTAAAATCGCAAATTAGAAAAAATGATCCTTGACTTTTCCATTGGGAATTACCGATCGTTTAATAAAATTCAAACACTGAATTTTAGAGCGACCTCATTAATCTCTGAAGATAAGACTGTTGATCGAAACAATATTATTGAGATAGATGGGAATCGCATTTTGAAGACTGTTGGTCTGTATGGCCCCAATGGCAGCGGTAAGTCTAATCTAATTAATGGGCTCCAACTCTTTCGTCAACTGGTGGAACAGTCGTTAGAATCCGAAGCCATTATGGTCTTTGCACCTGACCCCTTTTTATTAACAGATGAGCAAACCGATAACGCCGGATTTTTCCAGATTCAATTACTCCTTGACAAAAAAAAATATCGCTATGGATTTACACTAAATGCCCATGGATCTGTTATACAAGAATGGTTATTTGGACCGGCAGATAAAAATGAGACATGGTATTTTAAACGATCGGGTGAAAACGTAGAATCGAACAAAGAATGGTTTGAGGAAGGCTACAATTTGCCATTGGACAACCTGCGGCGGAATACATTATTCCTAACGTTTGCCTCTGCCTATAATGGATCAGTAGCACAAGCAATTCGTGGATTCATTGTAAAAAAAATGTTTTTTGAAATCCCTGGGCAAGGCAGAAGGCATTCTATGTTTAATTCAACTGGAAAACGAATTTTTGGAATCAATCCTGTTGAACCGACTAATGAATTGGTTAAGGAAGGGAAATCTGGATTAGTCTTAGATTGGTTAAGAAAAGGCGGTCTGGATTATAATAACATCCGCATCAATGAACAAAACGGCCATTTCGAAGATGTAATCTTGGAAAAAAACATTTTTGATAAAGAAGGAAAAGCAAGCAGTATTAGAGAACTTGATTTGAACGATAATGAATCAGCCGGAACTAATAAATTCTATTACAATATAGGTATTTTACATCAACTATTCCAGGAAGGCGGAATTTTCATCTCCGATGAAATCGACAATAATTTTCACCCTTCCCTGCTACGGCAGTTTGTCCATTTTTTTAATGATCCTCATATAAATGCCACCGGAGCGCAACTTCTTTTTACCAGCCATGACACCAATCTACTGCACCCTGACATTTTAAGGCGCGACCAAATCTACTTTTCTGAGAAATCTTTAACCAATGAAACCGTTCTATACTCGTTATCGGATTTAAAGGGCATACGCAATAATGCTGACTTTGCTCGTCAATATCTTGCCGGCTTTTATGGTGCCTTACCTATCCTGGAAAAATATAAAAATGAATAGATTATGCCGGACGCATGGGATTTGATACCTCAGACAGAAAGAGATTCCGATAATGTCACCACCTTTATACTGCTTTGCGAAGATACCGTGAACGAGCCGTCATATTTTAGAAGCTTTGAAAAATCCAACAAAGTCAAAATAAATGTCGTAGAAGGCCAATTGAGTTCATTTAAAAACATCGTAAACACCCTGCAATACTGCGAAAAAGAAGGTTTGTTGGAGATCATAGATAATCATTACCAGCTAAAACCGGGGATAACTAAACACGTATGGAGTGTCTTCGACCGTGATGTTGAATCAGTAGATGCCCATAGCATTGATCCGGCTAATGATATGCAGTTTTCATTCAGCATTCAATCAGCGCAAAAAGCAGGAATTAAAGTTGCCTGGAGCAATGATGCGTTCGAGCTTTGGATACTTTTACATTTTGAGGATGTCGAACCTGGTCTTTGGCGTCATAGGACATATATCTATGAACGGCTAACTGCCATTTTTAAGGCCATTCCAGAGCAATCGGCAGAAATGGCAGCTATTACAGGCCGAGAGAATTTTAATTATAAGATCTTCTTAAAAAGACGGTCTTACTTCGTGCTATACGTATTGCCAAAATTGTTAAATCGAAGGGAATACGCCATACAAAGGGCAAAGGCCTTAGAATCTGTCTTTAACGCCCAGCAACCCTACCATCAATGTAATCCATGTACTAAAGTTCACCAATTGGTAACAAGCATTCTGTCTTTTACCTAAAAGGGTATAAAAAGAAAAAACCCGTCAAAGTTGCGCTTTATTCGGTGAGGAACAAGAGGCTTGACGGGTGTTATTACCTCAAAGGTAAGATATTTTTATGATCGCTTGTTAAAAAAAAGCATAAAGCAACCCCTCTGTAAATAATTGATAATCAAATTTATCTGCGCACCCTACCCCCCAAACGCCAACCCATGTTGCACCCCCCTTAACTCCGCCAACCCGCGCAGCCGCCCAATAGCACTATACCCCGGATAAGTCTTTTTGTGAAGATCATCCAGCATCTGATGCCCATGATCCGGCCGCATCGGCAGCGAAATCTTCCGCCGCTGCTGCACCGCCAGCAACTCGCGGATGACTCCCACCATATCTACATCCCCGCCCAGGTGGTCCGCCTCGAAGAAGTTCCCTTCGGCATCGCGTTTAGTACTGCGAAGATGGATAAAATGTATGTGATCGCCCAGGCGACGCACCATACCCGCCAGGTCATTATCCGCCCGAACCCCGTAAGAACCCGTACAGAAACACAGCCCATTGGCAGGCGAGGGCGCGCAATCCAGCAATTCCCGTGCATCCTGCTCGGTGCTGACAATACGCGGCAGCCCCAGTATCGGAAAAGGCGGATCATCCGGATGGATCGCCATCTTTAATCCCTCTGCCTCGGCCACAGGGACAACCTGCCGTAAAAAATAGTAGAGATGTTCTTTCAGCTTCGCCGCATCGATCCCCTCGTACGTCTTCAACGCCGCCAGGATCTGCTCCTCCGTAAACCGCTCTTCACTGCCAGGCAACCCTAACAGCGCATTTCTG
>PMUF01000305.1 GCA_003167015.1 Chitinophagaceae bacterium
GGAATTACAGGATTTCTGCTTTACCGCAATAAGATAAAGCAAGCTACACTGAACGTTGAATTGGAACGAAAGATGAGCGATGCCATACTCAGTTCCCTACTGGCACAGATGAATCCTCATTTTATTTTTAATTGCCTTGGCAGCATCAAGCAAATGATATTGGAAAATGAACAGGAAAATGCCAATAATTACCTGAATAAATTTTCGAAAATGATTCGGCTTTCTCTTGAATATTCCCGGCGGCCCTATGTAACTGTCAAGGAAAAATTGGAATACCTTAATAATTACCTGCAAATGGAGTTGCTTCGCTTCGATCATTCATTCAGCTATCACATTGAAGTGGACGAAAATATTTGCACAGAGGAAGTAGGCGTACCGCCGATGATGATACAACCCCTCGTGGAAAATGCGATATGGCACGGCTTAATGAACAAATCCGGCGAAAGGGAATTGTTTATCCGGTACAAATTGCATGATGACAGATTGATTTGTGAAATAGAAGACAATGGCATCGGCATGATCCAGAGCAACCTCCGGCCCAGACATGGACACCAATCTTTCGGTATCGAAAATATCAGGCATCGTTTGACCCTGCTGAACGAGAAATATCATTTAGACTGCTGCCTGCAAATCAAAGACAAAAGCGAATTAGATAGAAAGGAAAGCGGTACTTTGGTGATTTTAACATTGCCTATTTTAAATCATTTTGAAGCCTCATGATAAGAGCTGTTTTGATAGATGATGAGATCCGCCTTCTTAACGGCTTGCAAACCATGCTGAATAGAAATTGCCCCCAGCTGGATGTGGTAGCTGTCTGCCGATCGGCTGACGAGGCTTTGATAAAAATAAAAGAAACCAGTCCCGACCTCATTTTTCTGGACATTGCGATGCCCGGTAAAGATGGCTTTGCACTTTTGACTGAAATCGGCGATATTCGTTTCCGCATCATTTTTGTCAGCGCACACGATGAGTATTCTTTACGCGCGTTCAAGTTTAGCGCAGTGGATTATTTATTGAAACCTGTGGCTGAAGACGAATTGGTAGCGGCTGTGAAGAAGGCCGAACAATCCATTTTCCAGGAACAGACTCTTCGAAAAAGTGTCGAGGCTTTGATGCACAACCTGAAGCCGCAGACAAATACGCAGGAAAAGAAGCTTTGTTTAGTCACTCTGGCCGGATTTCATGTGGTAAGCCTTTCGGATATCGTTTATTGCGAGGCGGAAGGGCCTTATACTAACTTTTATTTTTTGAAAGACAAAAGGATTTGTGTCTCGCGCCCATTGGTAGATTTTGAGTTATTGCTGAGTGATGATAATTTTTTAAGAGTGCACAAGTCATTTCTAATTAACCTGTATCATACCAGGGAATACCGGCGTGGGGAAGGTGGCGTAGTTATTATGAGCAACGATGCTGAAATATACGTGAGCCGGCGTAAGAAGGATATTTTCCTGGAGAAGATAAAAGATGTTTTTAAGCACTAATTCGATGTGTATTGCTGTCTGCGAATCGGTCCTTCAGGCCGGTTTCCGGTTCACAGAGGGCTTTCTGTTGATATGATCCTTGTGTCGGACCCGAACAACCAAAAATCTGAGAATTTCCTAAAATATTTATATGGAAATACATTGGACAAGCATCTTAATTTTAGGGTCAAATAAACTTCCTTTTAAAACCTTAACATGTTAAAAAGCTATTGGACGCTGGCTTGGAGAACCCTGGTCCGTAACAAGCTATACACGCTGGTCAATGTCCTGGGATTGGCGTTGGGTATTTGTGCCTGTTTGGTCATTTATTTGGTCGCCAGCTACGAATTCAGTTTTGATACCTTTCATCCGGACCGTGATCGCATCTTTTGTGTGAACGCCGTGTTGTACGGTGGTCATCGGAATTGCGTACCTGGCCCTATGCCGGCCGCCATGCGCCGGGAAATGACTGGCTTTCAGACCGTGGCCGCCTTTCAGACCTATGTCGCCAGCGTGACAATACCAGGTGATCCCAACGGAAAACCGAAGAGCTTCGACGACGACGCCAGCATTGCTATCGTGGAGCCACAATACTTCGACATCTTTCGCTACCGGTGGTTAAGCGGAAATGCCGCGACTTCCCTGACCATGCCCAACTCGGTGGTGCTTACCGCGGAAAAGGCCAGAGAATACTTTGGCGATCTCGACCCGGACAGGATCATCGGCCGGACCATCTATTACCAGGATTCGCTGATGGTCAGGGTAACAGGGGTCGTCGCCGATTGGACAGGCAACAGCGATTTTAATTTTAGTCAATGGATCTCTTATGCTACGATCCCCGTTAGTTTTCTGAAGAGTGAGATAACGCTGGACGGCTGGGACAGAATAAATCGTTCCAGCCAGGTCATGATCAAACTGGCAAAAGGAGTCAAGCCTTCGCAGATCGATACGCAATTTACCGCCTTTGCCAAACGGCACTATGGCCCGCACCCGGCGTTCGCCGCCCTTTTGCAACCGCTGTCGGGCATTCATTTTCATCAGGAATATGGCGGTGCAGGCAGAAAGGCCAGCCTACCTGTCTTATACACACTCATGGCCGTGGCAGGCTTTATCCTTATCCTTGCCATTATCAATTTTGTCAATTTGTCGACGGCGCAATCCATGCAAAGAGCGAGGGAGATCGGCGTCCGAAAGGTGCTGGGCGGCAGCAGATGGGGCATCGCCGTGCAATTTTTTACCGAAACCCTATTGTTGACGGTAGCTGCAGTGGGTCTTGCGGCGCTGATGGTAAAGCCGGTGTTCAGCGTGTTCGCCGATTTGATACCAGGGGGAGTTCATTTCCGGTTGAATGGCGCCACGCTTTTATTTTTGTTGTTGGTAATTGCGGTAACCACCCTCCTTGCGGGGTTTTATCCGGCGAAGGTGCTGGGGAACTATCAGCCCACGGTGACCCTGAAAGGGATCACTGCGGTGCCAGGCGGCGGAAAAGGGGCGCTGCGCAGAGGACTTATCGTCTTCCAATTTACCATATCGCTGTTGTTTATTATAGCGTCTCTCGTCATTGGTTCGCAGCTGCGGTACGTGCTGCATGCGGACCTGGGTTTCAAGACGGATGCGATCATCACGCTCAGCCGTCTGCGTGACAACAGACTGGGTCAGACAGCTTTTCAGTCGGATAAGGCCGAGGTCCGCCAACAGGCTACCGAAGCGACGGGCAAGATAGCGGTACTGACGGATAAGATCCGGCAACTGGCTGGCGTAGAGCAGGTGATCAGAGAGGCGAGGCCGCCCATGGGCGTGATGCATACGGGATTCGAGGGTGGCGGGCTGAAGGGCAGCGATGAGAAGCCGATCGGTGTATCCTGGCATTTCGGCAACGAAGATTACGTCCCTTTTTATGGGATGAAGCTGGTCGCGGGGCGAAATCTGCTCCCAAGCGACAGTGCGAGGGAACTGCTGATCAGTGTGACTTGTGCCCATGCATTGGGTTTTGCCGATGTGAGCAAGGCCATCGGCCGCGAGGTGGTTGTCAGCCCTTGGGAGGCCTATCCTGTAGCTGGAGTCGTGGCCGATTTTTATGAGAGCTCTTTTCATCAGGCGACCTGGTCGACCATCATCAGACACGATCCTGCGATGGAGACCACCATTGCGGTCAAAATCGCCGCAAAGGGCATGACAGCCGGCGAGCTGAAGGCCCTCATCGGCAATATAGAGGAGGACTGGAAGACCGTCTTCCCCGGGGAGCCGTTTGGCTATTCTTTCCTGGACGAGAGCATCGCCAATATGTATGCGGACGATCTTCGGACCGAGCGGTTGACCAATGTGGCCATGGCAATCACCGTTTTTATCTCCTGTTTAGGCCTGCTCGGTCTGGCCATTTTTTCTACGGAAAGGAGGGCCAGGGAGATCGGCATCCGAAAGGTA
>PMUF01000105.1 GCA_003167015.1 Chitinophagaceae bacterium
CTCGAAACTGGTGGAGGCCGCCGAAGGACTGCGGTTCCCTGTCGTCGTGAAAGCCAACATCGGCGGCAGCGGCGCAGGCATCACGAAATACCAGACGATTGACGATCTGAAAAACGCCGTGTCCGAAGGAAATATGGATTTCGGAGTCGATCATACAGCCCTGCTGCAGGAATTCATTCCCGCCCGCGGCGGTTACATCACCCGCGTCGAAACGCTGGGCGGCAAATTCCTTTACGGCATCCGCGTCTATCTCACGGGCGACACCTTCAACCTCTGCCCCGCTGATATCTGCCAGACCAACACCGGCGTCGAACTGGTTCGCAACGCCTGCGCCATCGAAGCCCCGAAGAACGGGCTGAAGGTCGAAGGCTATACCCCCCCGGCCTCTGTCATAAAAGCCATCGAGACGATCGTTCAGCAGGCCGGCATCGACGTCGGCGGCATCGAATATATTATTGACGACCGCGACGGCGAATTACTATACTATGATGTCAACGCCCTGTCCAACTTCGTCGCGGACGCCGTCAATGTCATAGGATTCAACCCGCACCACCGGCTGGTGGATTACCTGGAAAAACGCGCAGGTATAGGCATCAAAAATACCGGAGGAGAAGCCCTTTTAACACACGCTTAAACTAACTACCCATGCGGTACGGATACTGGATGCCCGTCTTTGGCGGCTGGCTGCGCAACGTCGACGACGAAAATATGGAAGCCTCCTGGGACTATGTAAAGAAGCTGGCCATACGCAGTGAAGAACTAGGTTTCGATCTCAGTCTTATAGCAGAGCTTAATCTCAACGACATCAAGGGCGAGCATGCTCCGTCACTCGACGCCTGGTCCACAGCCGCCGCACTCGCTGCGGTCACCCACCGGCAAGAACTCATGATCGCCGTACGCCCGACCTTCCACAACCCTGCCCTGCTGGCCAAACAGGCCGCCAATATCGACCATATCAGCAAAGGCAGACTGTCCCTTAACGTCGTCTCCTCCTGGTGGCGCGACGAAGCCACCAAATATGGCGTCGGCTTCGAACAGCATGACGACCGCTATGCCCGGACCGCCGAATGGCTCGCCGTCCTCAACGGAGTATGGCACGAAGACGGTTTCTCCTTCGACGGCAAATACTATCACGTCGCCAACAATACCCTTCAGCCAAAGCCTGTTTCACGTCCCAGACCTGCCCTCTACGCCGGCGGCGAATCGGAAACGGCCAAAGACCTTATCTCGACGACCTGTGACGGCTACGTCATGCACGGCGACACTCCGGAGACCATCGGCGCCCGCATCAGGGATATGAAGGAAAGAAGAGAAAAGAAAGGATTACCGCCCATGCAATACGGCGTGGCCGCCTACAGCATCATCCGGAATACCGACGCGGAAATAAAGGAAGAGTTGGAGAGGATCACGAACGTAAGACCAGGCAGCGCAGGCTACAACAACTACCAGCAATGGCTCGCCGGTACGCAGCTGGAACAGAAGGTATCTCTGGAAGACTATTCCGTTTCCAACCGCGGCCTTCGTACCGGCCTCACCGGCACACCCGCACAGGTTGAAGACCGCATCGGCGCCTTCGAAAAGGCAGGCGTGGACTTCTTCCTGCTCCAATGCAGCCCGCAGCTGGAAGAAATGGAGCGCTTCGCCGAAACGATCATCCACAAAGAACAATTCGCATAGCCCTCTATCGGCGCCCCGATAACAGCAGAATGACCGTCCGTCGCAAAATGCTCATGTCCAGCCCGAAATCCGCATGGCTGATATACCAGGCATCCCAATGATACCGCTGAAAAATAATCCGCCGGTCCCTTCTAACAGTCCCATGTAGCCCTTTTGCCTGCGCCATCCCGGTAATGCCCGGCTTAACGCGATGCCTGACATCGCTATCCGTGACAATCTCCGCAAACAGCCGGCAATCCGCCGGCATATATGGCCGGGGTCCAACGATACTCATCGATCCCAGCAACACGTTGAAAAATTGCGGCAGCTCATCCAGGTGAGTCCGGCGAAGCCAGCCACCCACTCGCGTAATACGCCCGTCATTGCCCGCCGCCGGCCGCTCATCCGCCAGGTCATTAATCACCATGGTCCGTAATTTATAACAGGCAAACAACACCGCATTCCTGCCCACCCTGCGTTGAATAAAAATTACCGGGCCTCTCGAATCGAGCTTGATCAGCAACGCCAGCAATGGCAAAAGCCAGCTTAAAATGCCGGCTATCACAAAAATGGAAACGATTAAATCGAACGACCTCTTCAACAGTAAATAACCCCTTCGGCCCTCTATCCCATCCGACGCCCACACCAGGTTGTCCACCAGCCAGTTCCCCCGCTCCGCGTGTAGGGTATTTTCCGTTTCAAAGTTCATCCAAAAGCAAACGCATCCGATCCGTGAAAGGTTGCCTATATACACCCGCCCTCCGCAAAAGCTTGCCACACCCTCAATTCCAAATGCCCCCAAGCAACTGATCGATGTTCGGGCGCGTTCTCTTTTTTATGCAACTACGATCCGGTATATTAAAAGTATTCGCCTATTTCGATCTCTTCAATTATCCTCTTTCCATCGAAGAAGTTCACTACTATCTCGAGACGGCAACAGAGGAATATCCCGTAAGAAAAGAAGTAGAGATGCTCATCAAAGAAGGCCGCCTGTTCAGGACAGGACAATACGTTTCGCTGCGCAACGACCCCGCCCTCGAAGAACGGCGTAACCGGGGACGCATACATGCGGATAACCTTCTGCTCATCGCCAATAAGGGAGCGCACTTCCTGTTCCAGTTCCCCTTCGTACGAGGCGTATGCATCTCCGGCTCCTTATCGAAACGCTGTGCCGACGAAAAAGCAGACATCGACTATTTTATCATCACCCGCGCAGACCGGCTCTGGATCGCCAGGACCCTCATGCATCTTTTCAAGAAGCTCACCTTTCTGATAGGTCATCAACACCGGTATTGCATGAATTATTATATCGACGAGAAAGCGCTCGAAATAAAAGAAAAGAACATCTTCACCGCAACGGAATTATTAACCCTCATGCCGGCCAGCGGCAACGGCGGTCTGACCCGGTTCTTCAATGCCAACGATTGGGCCAGCGCCTGGTATCCCCAATACCGCCATCGCACCCGTACCGCGGAAACGACGCCGAAGTCATCTCTGCTCAAGCGTTGCGCCGAATGGCTCCTGGATAACCGCATCGGTAACTACCTCGATGATTACCTGCGCAATCTCACCGCACGCCGGTGGAAGATCAAAGAACAGCGCGGCGACCTGACCATGCGCGGTATCAAAATGAGCCTGCAATGCGGAAAACATTATTCCCGCCCCAACCCCGAGCACTTCCAGCAAAAAGTTCTCCACCGCTATTACGGCAAAGTGAAAGAGCTCACCGCCGCCCATCCTCCTATTTCTTCCTGAAGGAAATAATGTAATAGTCCCCGATATTTTTCCAGGGCCACCGCTGCTTCCATCTCTCCTCTCCCTCTCTCAACAACCGCCAGGCCCCCGGATGCTGTTCCGCGAAATGTTCGATATAGGATGGCGGCACCATCGTACACAACCCTTCCACCGATAAGAGATCGAAGGAATCCTTCAACGCCCTGACCACATAGGACGAGGAGTAATACCAGCACCGGAAATGGTGCCCCTCCACATGCGACGGCGTGCCCTTCCTGCCGCTGATCAGCCGCCTGAAAGCCGTTCGCCACCTGCCCCGTAAAAACAATAAGGTCTCCCATAGACAAAACCCAGGCAGGATCACCAGCGTCACCTGGCCGCCGGGCTTCACCAGCGGGGCAAAAGAACGCAACACCTTGTCCAGCTCGCCCGTGCAATTCAAGCCGGCAAAGTTGGAAAAGATCAGGTCATAAGGCCCTCTCTGCCGCAGGGTATCGAGAGCGGTAAAAGAACAGAGCTCTGTCGTCACTTTGTCGCTCAATCCCTGCCGCTGCATATTCTCCCGCAGCTTCTCCTGCATGCCCTCGGCGATATCGGTGGCGTGCACGCTGAATCCTTTGGAAGCAAAATACGCCGCATCGATACCCGTGCCGGCATTCAGCTCGAGAATTGTCGGCTCCGCACCTCCGGCATAAACCGTACTTCCCGCATCACCCGCAGCCAGATGCCGTAAAACATGCTTTCTTACCCGCTGACGCTTGTATTGATTGATAGTATTCCCCGCATCATAGGCATCGAAAATTTCAGCCTGCCGGCTGAACGCCCTGGCCGTTTCCGTTTCATTTAACTGTTCCCGCAGTTCCATATGTCGTTTTTTCCATTTTCTTCAACCACCATCCCGCTATTATCGCATCGGGCAGATACCACGCCATCGACGCAGCCATCCGAAGCCCCCGTTGAGTCAATGCAGCCTGCCGGCTGAACATCCGCCGGAACTCCCGCAAGGCCAGGTGCCAACGGTAGGTTTTGTGCACATAGCGGTGCAGTTGCTTGTAAAACTCCGGCGGATAGGTATTCCTGAACATGAGCTTCAACTCATCTGAATCCGTCCAGTTGGTCTTTTCCTTCAGCTGGTCCTTTACCCGATCGTAAAACACTGTTCCCGGCAATGGGTAAGAGACGGAGATCCCCATATTATCGGGCAACAACCGCATGATCATCCGGATCGTCAGGACAATGTCCTCCTTGGTCTCACCCGGATAACCGAACTGGATAAAAAAGGAAGGATGGATCCCATATTGACGCAGCAACCGCGTCGCCCCCGCAATCTGTTCCACCGTGGTCCCTTTGTCCATCGCATCCAATATCTTCTGAGATCCGCTCTCCGCGCCCATCCAGGTGTCGTCGCACCCGGCCCGCGCCAATGCCTCGACATAATTTTCCTGCAGCAACAGGTCCGCCCTCGACTGGATCTTGAATTTGAATTTCAACCCTTCCTTTTCCACCAGGTCCGCGAATTCATTGACCCAGCCGGGCTTCAGCCCGAAAATATCATCGCACATCCAGAGGTGATCGAAATGGTATTGCTCCTTCAGCCACTTGATCTCCCTGACCACATGCGCAGGCGACCGCGCATTGTACCGGTTGCCATAAATAGGCTTGGCGCACCAGTTGCATTTAAA
>PMUF01000104.1 GCA_003167015.1 Chitinophagaceae bacterium
AACCGGAAAAATTCCAGGTGCTGAAAGACATCAGCTTCGAAGTCAACCGCGGCGAGTTCCTGGCCCTGGTCGGCAAATCGGGCAGCGGTACGTCGACGCTCCTTTACGTTCTCTCCACCATGGATACAGACTATGAAGGTAAACTGGTCATTAATGGTAATCCCTTAACCGGCCAATCGCAAAATGAGCTCGCAGCCTTTCGCAACCAGCACATCGGTTTCGTCTTTCAGTTTCACTATCTCCTCCCCGAATTCACCGTGCTGGAAAATGTCATGATCCCGGCCCTCAAAATGCGCCGGCTGTCAAGACAGGAGATCGAAACAAAAGCCTACGGACACCTGTCGACACTCGGCCTGAAGGACCAGACATTGAAGCTCGCCAATAAATTGTCCGGGGGACAACAACAGCGCGTAGCCATCGCCCGTGCCCTGATCAATGACCCTTCCATTATCATGGGCGACGAACCTACCGGCAACCTGGACTCGAAGAACTCGCAGCTGGTGTTCGACATCTTCCGCGAAATCGTCGCGGCAGGCCATCAGACGATCATCGCCGTCACCCACGACGAAGACTTCGCCGCCAACTGCGACCGCGTCCTCGAACTCAGCGACGGCAATTTGCTGAAATAACCCACGCTGCAACCCCGTCCTTACCCGGCTAATTTTCATCCGGCCGTCGAAACCCTATTCGTTGCCTTTCCACCTGTTCAACCGGAACAAGTAGCTTTTTCAAATACTCGAAAATGATCTTTATACCTTCGTCATGCCCGGCAACCTTTTGTTCCAATTGTTCCAACCATCTCCTGCATTCTCATTGGCCAATTTGGAGGTACCAAAATGGCACCTCCATTCCTTAAACTCTTCATCGTTTAATTCAAACATAAAGTCGTCTGGGAACCGATCGATATTTCTTCTTACCTGTCTTTTAAGTTGTTTGGTTTCAACTTCATACAGTTCGGCAAGATCCCGATCTACCATTACTTTTTTGCCTCTGATCAAATAAATTTTACTTATAATAGCTTCCTCCGCTAAAGCAATTGATGCAACTATCTTTGCCATAAGATTGGTTTTAAAGTTTCTATATTATATCTTACTGACAAAAATATTTATTTCAAGCACGCGCCTGCAAGAAACTTTTCCCATGGAACAACAACTCGCCCGGCAAATCAAAGCCCTCCAGATCTACGCAGTCATCTTAACCATCGCACTCCTCATCCTAGCCGCACTCTATTGCCGCCAGGCCTGGGGAACGCCGCATGTCACGCAGCTCGATGCACAACGTATCAATATAGTGGACAGCGACGGCAAACTAAGGATGGTCATCAGCAATCAAAAATTACAGCATCCGGGAAGGTACGATGGAAAGGACATCGCCCCCCGCGACCGGCCCGCAGGCATGATCTTTTTCAACGACGACGGCGACGAATGCGGTGGACTGGTATTCGACGGAAACAAAAAAGAATCCGGCATGGTCTACTCCTTCGATCAATACAAGAACGACCAGATCATGCAATTACAATATCAGCAGGATAGCCCTCATATCCGCTCCTATGGCCTCAAAATGTGGGACGAGCAGGATAAGTTCCCCTTGGGACCCATCTTCCGCGCAGATGACTCACTGAGGCGTCTGCACGATACTGCCGCCTATAACGCTTACTTTAAGCGCCTGCGATCCGAAGGCTACGGTCAGCTGGAAAGACTGTTCCTGGGTAAAACAAAGGAGAAAAATGTAGGCCTCTTCCTGCGGGATTCCAAAGGACAGGTACGCCTCCGCATCGGCATCGACAGCCTCGACCATGTCTTCTTCCAGGCCCTCGACGAAAAAGGTAATGCCGTCCCGGTGAATCCCGGCCCCTAATCCTGCTCAGGCTTTTTCGCGGCTACCTTGTCGGGATGATCCTCCTTCCAGCTTTCATTGAAGAACTTCCCCCATTCCTGAATGTAGTGATAGAATTCGTATTCGGTCGCGCAGCTCTGAATGAACTCGTAGGTAGGCCTGTATTGCTTCATGAAGGTATCGAGAGCAGGCGTGTCCAGCCCGGTGATCTTCTTCACGATCGCGCGCGTAAACTTGTGATCGACATATTTGTCGTGCTCCTCTTCTTCCAGCCTCGTCTGGAAAGCCTCCATCCGGCGTCGCTCCTTGCCGTTAAAGAACATATCCATGTCCAGCCCGACTCCCAGCCCGGCATGTTGCGACATTTTCATGTTGGTCAAGGTACTCGGATGGTAGTTGAATACCTTCGCATATTCCTTCCTGGTCTCCAACGAATCCGTCAGGTAATCCCGCGATCTTACATATACCGTCGGCAGGCTGTCGACAGATACCGACAAAGCCATATCGAACGGCTGACCGGGAGGAATGCTGCTGACAGGAAACTTGCTGGTATTTTTACCCAGGTAAGAGAAATAAATGGAATCCCCGGAGGGCAGCCGGATGGAATAATGCCCCAGCGAATCGGTCGTTGTCCCGATACCCGAGACACCCATCACGCTCACCCCGATCATCGCAAACCTTTGCGATACGTCATAAACAGTACCCGTGATTTGTACCTGCCCGAAAGCCGTTCCGACAGAAAGGAAAAACAGTACCGGCAACAGAGACCGAAGAAATAACCTTTGCATTAGTTTGGGTAGGTTCATCACACCGGAAAACTAAGGCAGCCGGGAGAAAATCGACAATTCAAGGCTGACATTTAACAATTTATTATTTAATAGCCCCCGGTCCCCAGGCGCTGCAACGCTTTTAAGGCCTCACTTGTCAAACTTAAAACTTTTCCGAATGAAAAAGGGATTAAAATTGCAGTGGTGTCTGGCTGGTGTATTATTTTTTTCATATATCTCCTGCTCCAAACACCATGATGTCCCCACCGCCGACTGCATTACCAGGATAGAGCCATCCCAGGCTTCTACCGTCTCCGCAACTCAATTGGATTCAATCGATGCACTATTCAGCCGTAACGGTCTTTCTACTGCTGGACTGCAATTCTATGGCTTCTATGTAGATACCATAGTGCTTCCAGGCTATAGCGGAATCGAGCAACAGGTCGGCGCCGCCATATTCTACAACGGTTTACCCTCGTTTGAAAATTACGCAACTTTCATTTTCAAGGCAGGAATATACTCGCCGGCCGACGGGGTGACCTGGCAAGGCGCAACGCCGGGTCCCGATACCACCGCCCATCAGACACTCGAAGACCTGAGGGCTATTTATCTGGCCCATTATCAGCAGGATGCTATCGGCTCCCCCCTCGCTAATCCCCCGCCACCCAGCCATCCGGGCCTCAACTGGCGTGATTCCTGCCTGGTGGCTACGCTGGGCTACGCAGATGCTTCTATTTTTAACAGCAGCATCCCCTGGGGTACACAACTGGTCAAAGCCTGGTGGATAGCCCCCGTGGGCCAGACTTATCCCGCAATCTATGTAGAGGACGACAACGGCGCGTGGAAGACCGATGACCCGTTAGTCATTTAATACTATGTCTTTTTGAACAATAGTATTGACCCGTAAGCGGGTATCGACACCGCCCCCGAGTAAGTAGCCCCGGTCGCATCCTCGTAAGTTCCACTCACACTGATGGACACGCTGGACTTGCTCGGATTGTATTGGAAGAAGACATTCTGGTCAGGGTTGTTCACGGTGACTTTCGCCTGGTATAGCGTGATATTGGTGACCGAGATGCCCGGTTCGGTATTCGCAAGCTGGAAAACGAGCCCTCCACTGGACGTAGAGCCGGTCGCCTGAAAAATCACGGAGTAACTGTAGGTGCCATCCGCCATCGGTACACTGATGACGGGCGACTCGTGCGGATACGGTACGGCTTCCCCCTCCAGGAAAACAAGCATCGTATGGGTAGCATCAGGCGCAGTCATCGTGAAATTCACGACATACCACGCGCCGCTGTCCAGCGGCCCCACCGTAGCGCCCACTATCACCCGGTTCCCGGTCGCCACAGAAGTAAAAGCCGACGTTATGTTCCCATGCGTGTACAGATTGCTGCCGATCAGGCTGGAGACCGTATAGGCCGGAAAACTCAGCGGCAGCAGGGTCGAATAGGACACGTCCTCGTCATACGTCCCCTGCCAGCTGCCAAAGCTGCCATAGCTATTCAAATTCGTAAAGGCCAGATAATAAAACTGTGTCCCCGGGAAAACCTGCGCATAATAGTTATTATGCATATCAGCCATGGAGGACAGGGTTGAAGAAGTAGACGTAGAACTGGCGATTACATTATTCTCCGTATTAACATTGGTTACGGCAATATTATAGGACACATCGTCGCCATCAAACAGGTAGGCCGGGTTGACATGACGGAGAACGAGCTGCCCCGGGTTGTTATTATACAGCGTATTATGCTGGACCGTACAATTCTGGACGTCCTGAATGAATATCCCCCCCGTACACCTCGTGACCGTATTGCCGGTGACGTAACATTCCGTCGTATTTTCATCCAGGTAGATGCCTTGTGCAATAGGTGCCTGCGTGCTGTCCGTACCAGCAATACTAGCCATCCCGCTATCGACAATATTATCCGTGATATACCCCGTCAGATGCTTGACGCTGGCGGCTACATCACCATTAAACGTGTAGATCCCGCCTCCGTCATCCTTTACGCTCATAAAGTAATTGATGTAGTTGTCGGAGATTGTATTGTCAGTTCCCAACAAAATAATTCCGCAATATCCGGTATGCGAGATAGTATTGTACTGGACGATATTACTGTTGCCGTTTACATAGACCCCCACTTCAGAACCTGACGGGACGCACATCCCGGGAATGGTACCTGTCCTCAGGATCTGGCAGTTCAGGACCTCATTGTTGTTTCCGCTCGTAATGCTAACCGCGTCATTATTGGTATAATTTATATCCGTGTATTCCACGGACACGTAATTGGAATACAGATTATCGATCGCATCTACCCCCGAAAAGCTGATAGTACAGTTCGTAACGGAAATTAGGTTCGAATAATAAAACGACATCGCCACCTTATTCGCTCCCACGAAAGAAATCCCATTGATATGCACATATTCGACGGAATTCGCCTTTAGTAAGGTGTCGACCATGCTGGCTTGCACGGGAGTCTTAAAGCTGCTGGGGCTCGTCGTCGAATACAGGTTCATCTTCTTGGTAGACGGATTGTAGTACCACTCTCCGTTGACGTCCAGCGTAGACGGACTATTCTGGATAAAATACCCGAATTTTACGGTAGGCGTATAACCCGATGAATTCTTATAAGTGATCGTACTGCCACTCTGAGACAATATACTATCCGTTTCCATTACCGCGGTGTTCTTGCGGAGCACAAGCTGCGCGCTCGTCCAGTTCGGACCGGACGCGAGGTGGCTGTCGGTGATGCTCGTCGTCCCGCTAAAGGATTGCACCTGCGCATACCCCCCATTGGCCGTGCCGACATTCGGATACCGCCCCATATATTGCGACGTATCGTCAATTTCCACCATCTTTACCGTCGGCCCGCAGGCCGTGCAAGCCGCTGACTGCCAGATATTCCCCCCGATGCTCGTCCAGCCTGTTAAGGTGGCAAACCCATTGATGATCGGCGCCGCCCCCGTGCCATAGGTAGAAATAGTGATATATTTGCCCGCCGTCCCCGATTTGGTCGCTAGTAGCGGCCCCGTAAAGACACTCCCGGCCTGCAATAACACCTGATCCCCCGGATTCAGGCTGCTGAAAAAGGAATTGACCTTGGCT
>PMUF01000143.1 GCA_003167015.1 Chitinophagaceae bacterium
CCGGCATGTTGATGTCCAGGAAGATCAGGTCCGGCGTTTCGATTGTCTTCTCACTCAGTTTTTCCAGTGCCTCCCTGCCATCCGAGGCGCAATGACACAACACCGAACTGTCTACCTCGCCAATAGCCTCGCTGAACAGTTCCATATCATCTGAATCGTCGTCAACCAGTAAAAGCTTCTTTTTTATCATATCAGCTATGTTAGAGCAATTGCTTCATCACAGACCAAATTAGTGAATAAATTCATACCTTAACCCGGAAAACATACACTTTGCAAATGAAAACACTATACCTGGCTCTCGTAATGACTATGTTCGTCATCGGCCTTCATGCCCAACCGATCCGAACGATATTTATCACCGGCGGAAATTTCGGCCCGACGTTTATCAATTATGTCGCAGCCCTCACAAAGCGGCCCAATCCAAAGATCTGTTTCATCCCAACCGCCAGTGCCGACGACCCCTATAGCATTATCCACTGGTACCAGGTTTGCGCCGAGCTACCGGTAAAACCTTATGTTTTACGTACCTTCCTCAATTCCTCCCCCGACCAAAAAACCTTCGAAGAGACCATTATGAGCATGGACGCAATCGTCGTGGGTGGCGGTAGCACGCTCAATATGATAGCCATCTGGCGGGCCCAGGGCATCGATACCGTCCTACGTAAAGCGTACCAGAAAGGTATCGTCATGGCCGGCGGAAGCGCCGGATCACTGTGCTGGTTTACTGGCGGCATCACCGACTCCAGGCCGGTACAGCTCAGTTTCGTCGACTGCCTCGGTTTTATCCCAACCAGCCACTGCCCTCACTACCACAGCGAGCCGGGGCGCAAACCCCTCTATCAGCAGGCCGTCCTTTCCGGCAAACTGGCCCCTGGCTATGCTTGCGATGACAAGGCAGGTATACTTTTTGAAAATGAAAAATTAATCAAATCCGTCGCTGCAGACAGCACCAGCCACACCTATTTCGTCTCCGTCGCAGCAGGAAAGATCAAGGAAGAGGAATTACCGGTGGAACTGATTCGATAGCCGATAGCCCGGCGTCCTCGCTACTCAACCACCCGCATCCGATCACCGGGTCCCGGTCGTCCCCCCGGCCGCCATAGCCTGGCGCACCCCCTAATCCGCCTCCTCCATCCACCGGTACCGCTGCTGATGCTTCTCCGCCTCCGCATGCGTGTGCACATCGATCACCATGATCTCGGACACCTCCTGCTTCATCGGCCGCCACTCCGGTAACCCCTTACCATTCGGATTACCGGTCTTGATAAAATTGGCGAAATAGCCCTCCATAACGGCTGATACCTTGTCATCATCCGGCGTCCACGCATACACGGTATTCGTATGCAGGTTGCCCAGGGCATACTCGATCTCCCAGGAATGACCCGCACCCATCACCGGCTGCGCCGGCGCCGGACCGCCAACAGCAGGCGGCCGCGGATGAGCATACAGGTAACGGAATACCGGCATCCCCCCAGTAGCTGCCGCCATGTCGATCCATTTCCAGGTGCTGAAGGCAATGAACCGGTCCGTCGCCAGATCCGTCGCCGCCTGCTCCACTTCCGCCGTCGTAGTAGCTTTATACTGCTGCAACACATCGTCAGCCTTGTCCCCATACATCTTCCGCACAGCCGCCTCATAGTTATCGACCGTAGGCGCGTCGTGACCCAGCACAGCGCCATAATTCGATTCAGCTGAATTCCATCCCGCCAGTAAAGGCACCTTCATCTGCTCGCCTTTGGAAAAAATATCCTCCGGCGACTCCGGCAAAAAATAACCGTCGATCACCCTCGGGAAATGCGCCCGCTTCACAGCCTCCATTAGATCCGCCGCCGGCATCGCCCGCAGGTCCGCTATCGATTTATAACCCAGATCGGCTGCAATCGCCGTACCCATCTGCTCCGCTGTCGCAAGCGTAACCGGCTTGATATTCCCCATTAACGCCCCGCTCTCCCCGATAGCACCGGCAAAAAGGCCTTTGGACAATGGAGAAGCCATCTGCGCGCTCACGGCAATAGACCCCGCCGATTCCCCCGCAATAGTCACCTTGCCGGGGTCTCCACCAAAAGCAGCAATATTTTGTTGCACCCACTCCAACGCCGCATGCTGGTCCAGCAAACCATAGTTGCCGGAACAATGATGCTCGGATTCCTTCGTCAGCTCCGGATGGGCCAGAAATCCGAATATCCCCAGCCGGTAATTCACCGTTACCGCAACGATTCCCCTCTTGGCCATGCTCTCCCCATCATAGCGGTATTCGCTTCCATCGCCGCCGACGAATCCGCCGCCATAAAAATATACCAGCACCGGCAGCTTCGCTCCGGCAGCCGTTGCAGGCGTCCACACATTCAGGTATAGACAATCCTCGCTCATCCCATTAGAACGGAATTGCATATCGCTGTATACCGGCAACTGCATTGCTCTCGGACCAAAAGCCTTCGTCTGTCGCACGCCTGTCCAGTCCAAAGCCGGCTGCGGCGCTTTGAAACGCAATGCACCCACCGGCGATGCTGCATAAGGAATGCCTTTGAATGACCGGATGCCGGAGACCTCTACCGTCCCCTCCACAACGCCGTTCGCTGTAGTGGCCATTGCCGCCTCCAATCCGCCTTGCTGCGCGCGAGCCTCACCACCCAGAGCAAGAGTGAGCGCGAAGAAATAAAAATGATTTTTCATATTGTAAGCATTCATTTGTCTTGCTTTTTAGGAGCCGCCAGCGCCATCAGCCGCCACTTTGATATATTCTCTTTGCTATAACGACAAATAAAGCCGCTGCCCCAAAGAAGACAACGATCACCCCCCCGATATATATCAGTACCCTGGGATAACCCAGGACGCCGGCATCCAGGAATGGATAAGGGTACCACCCCGTTATCTCGCCCCGGATCATCGTATAAATGCAATAGACCAGCGGATACACCATCCATGAAGGAACAGTTTTCCACAGCAACCGCTTCTTCGCAGAGGCATACAACAACCAGTAAAAGGCACAGCCCACCGGCAGTACGGAATGCAATAACTCATCGACGACCCACTGCAGCCCCCTCGGCTTCCATAACGAGCGCAAAATAATATTATAGATCAACCCCACGACCACCATATATATAGTTATCGCAGTCACAACGGATTGCCGGCTAAACCATCTACCCAGGACAGTTCGCCTCGCCAACAGCAACACCGTAAATCCCAACGTAACCAGCCCGTTGGCCTCGATGGTAAAATAGCTAATATACCGGATCGCCGTCTCTCCTATCGAGGCCGTCCTGTTGTCAATGGCAAGAAAAAATTGAGCGACTAGGGCAAACCAACCGGCCATCATCGCTACTATTACAAAAACCTGTCTGAATGTAATCACTATTGGAATTTTCGGTAAGCTGAACGAACCCTCAATATATAAACTTTATGCGATATTTATCAGGGCCGCTCTCAAGCCGCCTCCGGTCAGCCTGCCCCTTACCCTCCCTATTTACCATGATTTTTACCCAAAAAAGCCCCCCGAAGATACGTTCGTCCCTCCGATAGCGTTTATAGGCCATATTTCAGAACTTGAAATCAATTCTTATGAAAACTACTATTCTCGCCGCCGTATTATTCCTCGTAATGTCCCATGTCAGAGCCGCAGACGGTTCCAAAGACCATGAAAAGAGCGCTCCCGTTGTTCATAACATTTTGTCCAATCAACTGCCTGCAAGGCTGTTGACGACCATTAAAAAGAGCTATAAGAGCTATTGGATTACCGATCTCTACAAAGAGGTCGCCAACGGGAAGATCACTTATTACATCACACTCGAAAACGCCGATCAGAAAGTACAGCTGAATACGACCCATTCCATCAACTGGGCCGTCACTCATGTGGTCGCCAAAGACGTCGTATCCCGCTAACCCCTAATTATATACCAACACAAGGCCGCTATGCTCTCCCAAAAAGGGCGTAGCGCAGCCTTGCTTGTTAATTTTCCCGTCGTCCGGCGAGAATTCTTCACCCGCACACAGAAATTCTCCAGCTTTCCCCCGATCTTTGCGTCTATCTAAAAAAACGCAAAGATTTGTTCCATTTCCGATCCTTGTTCCTGCCCGCGGCAGGCTTAGGCTGGCTTTTGTTACTGCTTGTATTCTCCGGACCTCTGCACGCCCAGACCAGCGAGGGTACGCCCCTCACCGTCGCCAAAACCGTCCGCCATGCCAGGGACAGTGCCATTGACCACCCCAGGGTTCCCCAGAAAGATATTACCGACGAACTTCATTTCCTCTTTCCCCATAAAAAAAAGTCTGACAGCGTCCAGGAGATCCACAAACTGTCCATCTCCTTCCTGCCGGCCGTAGGCTATACCCTGACCACCAGGGCTGCCATTACCGGTACCGGCAATGGCGCCTTTCGGATAGACCCCAGTTCAAGGATCTCCACCGTCACCACCAGCGCGAACTACACCGAGAATAAACAGTTCTCCGTTCCCCTCGAGACTAATATCTGGACGAAAGGAAACAAATTCAATTTTGTGGGCGATATCCACTTCATGAAATACCCGCAGGCCAGTTTCGGCCTGGGCTCCAATTCCTGGATCGGCAACGTCGATTCCATGCAATATAATTACATCCGGTTCTATGAGATCGTCTACCGCCGGATCACCAACGACTTTTACTTCGGGGGAGGCTACATCATAGACTGGCGGTATGATATTACCAGTGTCAATACCAAGGCGCCCATTCCGTCCGATTATCAACTATACGGCCCGCAAACACATTCCACCTCAACGGGACTTACGCTCAACGCACTCTACGACACCCGGGATAACTCGATCAACCCCTATTCGGGTTTCTATGCCATGACCACCTACCGGGACAATTTTAAATTCATGGGCAGCAACAGCAATTGGCAGTCCCTCATTCTGGACGTGCGCAAATATTTCAACTTCCCCGCAGGCTCCCGCAATATATTGGCCTTATGGAGCTATGACTGGCTGATCGTCGGCGGCGGCAAACCGCCCTTTCTGGACCTGCCCTCTACCAATTGGGATACCTATTCCAGTACCGGCAGAGGATATATCCAAAGCCGATTCCGTGGCGATGAGATGGTGGACCTGGAATCGGAATACCGCTTCCCGCTGACCGCCAACGGCTTCCTCGGCGCAGTCGTTTTCCTCAATGGTGAGTCCTTCTCCGGCCTCTACAACCGGCACCTGCAATCCATGCAGCCCGGCTGGGGCGCGGGCCTCCGCATCAAGCTCAATAAAAGCTCCCGGACCAACCTGGACATCGATTACGGTTTCGGCGAACAAGGATCCAATGGCCTCTTCGTCAATATCGGCGAGCTATGGTAATAGGCGGCCCACGCGCT